>NZ_JBDJLK010000021.1:0-77317 GCF_039673335.1 Pseudomonas sp. TWI929 | reverse complement strand
GAAGAAGACACCGCGGTGGATGGCACGGGCTTCGCCCGTGTTCGCGGGCAAGCCCGCTCCCACAGGGATCGCGCCAGCTTTTAGAAATTGAGCAAGACAGTTGCTCCCACAGGTACTGCGCAGGTTTTGAAACTGTGAAGCCCCTGTAGGAGCGGCTTTAGCCGCGAAAGGGCCGGCACAAGCAAAGCAATAACTGAAGATGTCTATGATTACTGCAGACATCCTCAGGAATCACACCCATGACCCTGATCAGCCGCGAACCCTGGTGGCTACTCCCCCCCAAGCCCGGGCAGAAAGAGCAGGACCTGCACTGGGGCTACCTGGAAATCTACGCCGACGGCCACACCGTGTTCGTCGACCAGCGCCCCAGTGACCGGGAGCTGGCCGAGCGCAAGAGCTGCCGCAACTTCCCTGACCCCGAGCCGTGACGGCTCAGCCTTCCAGCTCGGCCAGGCGTGCTTCTAGCGCTGCGATGCGGGCTTCAAGGGCTTCAATGCGTTCTTCCGAGACACTGCCGCCACTGCTGCGTGCGCCACCTTCCTGCTGGCGTGCAGCCAGGATTGCCTCGATTTCCGCCGGGTCACCCAAGGCATGGGTGTAGCGGTCTTCACGCTGGCCAGCCTGGCGTGGCAAGTGCAAGGCCAGGTCACGCGAGATCAGGCGCTCCAGCTGGTGCTGGATCTGTTCGGTGTCGTCAAAGTCATGCAAGCGGTTGCTGCGGGTCAGCAGTTCGTTGAGGGTTTGCGGCCCGCGCAGGAACATCAGGCCCATCAGTACCAGCTGTGCCGGCACCAGTTCCAGCGCCTTGTCCACCCGTTGCTCCCAACGGTCGGCCCGGCTGCCCATCTGCAACCGGGTCATGTCCTGCCCCTCGAGGGCACGCAGGGCTTGGCCGACCTGGCCCTGGGTAAGGTTCATCACCGGCTCGCGGCTGGTCTTCTGGTTACAGGCCAGGACCAGGGCATTGAGGGTCAGCGGGTAGCTTTCCGGGCTGGTGGCCTGCTTTTCGATCAGCGAACCGAGCACGCGGATCTCGATGCTGTTGAAGCGGCCTTCACCTGCGGTTTCGTGTTCTGACATGGCCCTGTCTCATTGCTGGGGAAAGGCCATTAGGGTAGGTAAAGCCACCGTGTAAGGCAATTGGGACCTTGTAGGAGCGGGTTCACCCGCGAACACCGGCGAAGCCGGTGCCATCTACCGCGTTGCCTGCTTCGCGGGTGAACCCGCTCCCACAGGCGGCCCCAACAATCTCAAGCGTTACGCCGCTCTTCAGCCTGGCACGCCGCCGCGGTGAACAGCACATCGGTCGAAGAATTCAGCGCTGTCTCGGCCGAATCCTGCAGTACGCCGATGATGAAGCCCACCGCCACCACCTGCATGGCTATTTCGCTAGGGATACCAAACAGGCTGCACGCCAACGGGATCAGCAGCAGCGAACCACCCGCCACACCCGAGGCGCCACAGGCGCACACCGCAGCCACTACGCTGAGCAGCACGGCAGTCGGCAAGTCCACCGGGATACCCAAGGTATGCACCGCCGCCAGGGTCAGTACGGTAATGGTGATTGCCGCACCGGCCATGTTGATGGTGGCGCCCAGCGGGATCGACACCGAGTAGGTGTCTTCATGCAGGCCAAGGCGCTCCGACAGCGCCAGGTTGACCGGGATGTTGGCTGCCGAGCTGCGGGTGAAGAACGCGGTAATGCCGCTTTCACGCAGGCACAGCAGGGTCAGCGGGTAGGGGTTGCGGCGGATCTTCCAGAACACGATCAGCGGGTTCATCACCAGTGCCACGAACAGCATGCTGCCAATCAACACTGCCAGCAGGTGCAGGTAGCCAAGCAGGGCGTTCAGGCCGGATTGGGCCAGGGTGGCACTGACCAGGCCAAAGATGCCCAGCGGGGCGAAGCGGATGACCACGCGCACGATCAGGGTCACGCCATTGGACAGGTCCTCGACCACGGTACGGGTGGTTTCGCCGGCATGGCGCAGGGCCACGCCCAGGCCAATGGCCCAGGTGAGTACGCCGATGAAATTGGCATTGAGCAGGGCGTTGATCGGGTTGTCGACCGCGCTCAGCAGCAGGTTTTGCAGCACTTCGGTGATACCGCCTGGCGCGCTCAGCGTGGCTTCGCCAGTGGTCAGCGCCAGGTTGGATGGGAACAGCATGCTGGCGACCACGGCCACCACTGCTGCGGCAAAGGTGCCCAGCAGGTACAGCCAGAGGATCGGGCGGATGTGGGTTTCCTGGCCGTGACGGTGGTTGGCGATCGAGGCCATGACCAGGATGAACACCAGCACGGGTGCCACCGCCTTGAGGGCGCTGACGAACACCTTGCCAAGGAAGGCCAGGTCGCGAGCGACGGCGGGCGCCAGCAGGGCCAGGGCGATGCCGGCGAGCAGGCCGATGACGATCTGCGTCACCAGGCTGGTGCGGTTGAGGAAACGGAGGACGGGGGTCATGTGCAGCGGGGTCTCGGAATCTGGAAAGGGCGGGACTTTACCATAGAGCCTTGTAGGGCTGTTCCGGCCCTTTCGCGGGTAAGCCCGCAGGGTCACTACAGGCCCTCATGGCTACCAATGAAACAACTCCCGCCGCGCCCCCTCGGTAATCGCCACGATCCCCGGGTGCTTGACCTTGCGCTCCACCGAAATGGCATAGAACGACTCGTGCACAGCCTCGGTCTGCCCGATCAGCTGAACGCCATACTGGCGGCACACTTCCTCGGCAATCACGCTGGGCGCAACGAATATGCCACTGCCCGACTGCCCAAACGCCTGCATCAAGGCACTGTCATCGAACTCGCCCACGATCCGTGGTTGCACCTGCTGCTCGCCCAGCCAGCGCAGCAGACGGCTGCGCACCACGGTTTCCTGGCCGGGAATAAGCAATGGCGCATCCTGCAAACAGGCAGGGAAGGGGCCGCCATGGCGCTGTGCCAACGTCGGGGTGGCGAAAAAGCTCAGCCCGCATTCGCCCAGCTTCTGGCTGTAGCCCTTGATGTCCAGGTGGCTGGGCATGGGGCTGTCGGAAATGACCAGGTCCAGGCGCTGGATCGCCAGGTCGCCCAGCAGCCGTTCGAGCTTGTCTTCGCGGCAGTTGATGCGCAGTACGTCATCCAGCTCCATGGTCGGCGCCAGCAGGCGGTAGACGATGGACTTGGGCACCACGTCGGCCACCCCCACGCGAAACAGGATCTGCTCCTGCGGGCCGGCACGCAGCATGGCTTCCAGCTCGCCGCCCAGTTGGAACATCTGCTCGGCGTAGATCAACGTCTGGCGCCCGGTTTCAGTCAGCTCCAGCTGCCGGCCCACGCGCTGGAACAACTCCAGGCCGTAGGTCTGTTCAAACAGGCTGATCTGCCCGCTGATGGTTTGCGGGGTCAGGTTCAGTTGTTCGCTGGCACGGGCGATGCTGCCGGTCTTGGCCACGGCCCAGAAGTAGTGCAACTGCCGATAGTTGAGCATCTGTGCTTTTCTCGATTCGTGAAAACCGAAGTATAAACGCTGAAAATACGAATTTTCCTGATGTATTGCGCTCTCTAGAATGCGAACCCATCAGGCGCCCTGTGCGCCGCCGGAATTACGACAAGCGAGGACCCCATGTTGCAACTCAAATCCATTGGCACGCCGCTGGTGCTGGCCTTGGCCCTGTTCACCCTGGCGGGTTGCGATCAGGCCGAGAAATCCGCCCAGCAGATGCTCGACCAGGCCGCGCAGTCGGCCAAGCAGGCTATCGACGATACCAACAAGGCTGCCCAGCAGGCGTTGAGCGAAGCCATCGGCAGCGAGGGGCAGAAGCCCAAGGAAGCCGAAAAGAAAGACGAAACCCAGGAAATCTGACCCCAACTGTCGCTGCAGGATTTGAACAATGGAATATTTGCTGGAACTCGCCGCTAGCCCCACCGCCTGGGTTGCCTTGGCTACGTTGGTGGCCATGGAAGTTGTACTGGGTATCGACAACCTGATCTTCATCTCCATCCTGACCAACAAACTGCCGGTGGAGTACCGCTCCAAGGCACGTCGTATCGGTATCAGCATGGCCTTGGTCATGCGCCTTGCCTTGCTCAGCACGGTGGCCTGGATCGTCCAACTGACCGACCCGGTGTTCGAAGTGTTCGGTAACGCCTTCTCGTGGAAGGATGTGATCCTGATTGCCGGTGGCCTGTTCCTGCTGTGGAAGGCGACCAAAGAGATCCACGAAAACGTCGACCCGCACGGTGCCAAGGAAGAAGCCAAGGTTTCTTCGACAGTTACCCTGGGCTTTGCGGCGGCGATCTTTCAGATCCTGCTGCTGGACATCGTGTTCTCGGTCGACAGCATCATCACCGCTGTGGGAATGACCGAGCACCTGCCGATCATGATCATTGCCGTGATCACTGCGGTAATTGTGATGATGGTGGCCGCCGACCCATTGGCCAACTTCATCAATGACAACCCGACGGTGGTCATGCTGGCCTTGGGCTTCTTGATCATGATCGGTATGACGCTGATCGCCGAGGGCTTTGGCGCCCATGTACCGAAGGGTTATGTGTATGCGGCAATGGCGTTCTCGACGGTGATCGAGGTGCTCAACATCCTGGCCCGCCGGGCGCGTTTGAAGCGCGAGGCAGCTGAAGGTTGATGTAAAGGCGGGGGCGCTTTGCGACCCATTCGCGAGTGAACCCGCTCCCACAGGTACTGCGCAGCCTTCAAAGGCAGTGAAGGACCTTGTGGGGGCGGGTTCACCCGCGAATGGGCTCAGGAATTTCTGAAATCAATGCACCCCGGCATGCCGCCGCGCGCGGCGCACAGGTTGTGACTTGGCCGGGGTTTGCGGTGGCAGGTAGTGGTGGGAATGGCGCCGCACGATACGCAGTACACCCCAAAGCATGGCGGCTGCAACGCTTAGCCACATGCCTACCAGCATGAGAATTGCCATGGTCAGGCTCATCTGTGCCTCCATCTCCAAGTGCAGCGCTCGGTCAGCCAGCGCTTGCCTTCCAGACACTGCTTTAGTCTAGCCCTTCGCCGCTGGCGTTCCATTGACCAAAGGTCTATTGCTTGGTCCGATTCGCTCCAAGCCGCTGTCGGACTATACCCGCGCCGCTGTGGGACCTATGATCTGTTGCCAGAGCCGGGCGCTGCCTGCCTGGCGTTGGAACTAGCGAGTGTCCATGCAGCAACATCCCTTCAAGACCGTACCTCGTCGGTTGCTGGCCGCCTGCCTGTTGGCCGCCACCTTGGCCGGTTGTGCCAGTGCACCCCCCGCCAACCTCAAGGGCCTGCCGCAGCGGGTCGAGATCAGCAGCGTGCCGTTCTACCGTGGCAACGCCAACCACAGCGGGGCCATGGCCCTGGCGGCGGTACTGTCGCAACAAGGGGCACCGATCACCCCTGGGTTGCTGGACAAACCGTTGAACCTGCCCCAGGGCGCCGAGGCACTGGACACTGCTATTCCTCGGGTAGCGCGGGACTACGGCATGGTGGTGTACCCGCTGGACAAGCAACTGGACGCGCTGTTGGCCCAAGTGGCGGCGGGCAACCCGGTGTTGCTGCGTTACGAGGATGGTTCGGCCTGGTGGGGCGAGCCACGCTATGCCGTGCTGATCGGTTATGACCGCTACAAGCAGCGAGTGCTGTTGCGCTCTGGCATGCACCGGCGGCAAGTGATGGCGTTCGATGAGTTTGCGTCGGCGTGGGCCAAGCTTGGGAGTTGGGCGGTGCTGGTACAGCCACCATGGCAACTGCCGGCTCAGGTGGATCGCCAACGCTGGTTGCAGGCGGCGGATGAGCTGGCGCGGGCGGGGCAGGAAATTGCGGCGAAGCAGGCGGTGAGTAGCCTGAACAAATAGCTTTATCTGTGCGGGCCCTTTCGCGGTGTGAACCCGCTCCCACAGGGACCCCGCTGCCCTCAGGTCCAGTGATGTTCCTGTGGGAGCGGGTTCACCCGCGAATAGGCCAGGCTTGCTTACATCAGAAGCCCAGGCGGTCGCGCAGGCTGTAGTACCAGGCGCCAATGGCGCTGAACGGTACGCGCAGCATCTGGCCACCCGGGAACGGGTAGTGCGGCAGGCCGGCGAAGGCGTCGAAACGCTCGGCCTGGCCACGCAGGGCTTCGGCCAGTACCTTGCCCGCCAGGTGGGTGTAGGTCACGCCGTGGCCCGAGCAACCCTGGGAGTAGTAGATGTTGTCGCCGATACGGCCAACCTGCGGCAGGCGCGACAGGGTCAGCAGGAAGTTGCCGGTCCAGGCGTAGTCGATCTTCACGTTCTTCAGCTGCGGGAAGGCCTTGAGCATCTTCGGACGGATGATCGCTTCGATGTTGGCCGGGTCACGCGCGCCGTACACTACGCCACCGCCGAAGATCAGGCGCTTGTCGCTGGTCAGGCGGTAGTAGTCGAGCAGGTAGTTGCAGTCCTCGACGCAGTAGTCTTGCGGCAGCAGGGTGCGCGCCAGTTCTTCGCCCAGTGGTTCGGTGGTGATCACCTGGGTGCCGCACGGCATGGACTTGGCAGCCAGCTCTGGCACCAGGTTGCCCAGGTAGGCGTTGCCGGCGACGATGACGAACTTGGCGCGAATCTTACCTTGCGGGGTGTGCACCACCGGGTTGGCGCCACGCTCGATGCGGATGGCCGGGGTTTGCTCATAAATGATGCCGCCCAGCGATTCGACCGCAGCCGCTTCGCCCAAGGCCAGGTTCAGCGGGTGGATGTGGCCGCCGCTCATGTCGAGCATGCCGCCGATGTAGCTGTCGCAGGCAACCACTTCGCGGATGCGCTTCTGGTCCATCAGCTCCAGCTGATTATGGCCAAAACGTTCCCACAGGCGCTTTTGCGACTCCAGGTGGCCCATTTGCTTGCTGGTGAGGGCGGCGAACACGCCACCGTCTTTCAGGTCGCACTGGATGTTGTACTTGGCCACGCGCTCACGAATGATGCGCCCGCCTTCGAAGGCCATATGGCCCAGCAGTTGAGCTTCTTTAGGGCCAACGGTGCGCTCGATGACGTCGATGTCACGGCTGTAGCTGTTGACGATCTGGCCACCGTTGCGGCCCGACGCGCCGAAGCCGACCTTGGCCGCTTCGACGATGCTCACCTTGAAGCCGTTTTCCAGCAGGAACAGGGCGCTGGACAGGCCGGTGTAGCCGGCACCGATGATGCACACATCGGTTTCCACCTCACCCTGCAGCGCCGGACGTGGCGGCACCGGGTTAGCCGAGGCGGCGTAGTAGGACTGGGGGTAGGGGGTGTTAGCCATGCTGCAGGAACCTCGTGTTTTATATTTTTAACGAATGTACCGATGCTATCAATAATAATAAACACCCGCTAGTCGTCCGTTGAAAATCCTTTACTGGGGCCTGCCGCCGCGTCTTTCTATAAAGAGTTTAAGATTCAGTAGGTTAGCGTGAAAAAAACTGTTGACAGGGTTTTTGGAATGCGTAGAATGCGCACCACACGACAGGCACATAGCTCAGTTGGTTAGAGCACCACCTTGACATGGTGGGGGTCGTTGGTTCGAGTCCAATTGTGCCTACCAAATCGAAAAAGGGGTGATCCGCAAGGGTCACCCCTTTTTTCATTGGCATTTTATTCGGCCTGCGGCTGCGGCGCAGCCCAACGCGACGCAAGGGCGCCCATACGCGACGGCGCTGATCTTCCTGGCAACGCAGTCGCTTGTAGGCGCGGCCTTGTGTCGCGAAAGGGGTGCAAAGCACCCCTATGCACAAATCGCGAAAGTTTTTGATTTTTCTCAAAAAAAAGCTTTACAGGTGCGCATTCGATCACTAATATGCGCACCACACGACAGGCACATAGCTCAGTTGGTTAGAGCACCACCTTGACATGGTGGGGGTCGTTGGTTCGAGTCCAATTGTGCCTACCAAATAAAAGTCCCGGCTTCCGGGCATGAAAAGGGCGATCCGAGAGGGTCGCCCTTTTTGTTTTTGGCGCATGGTCACCGCGCAGGGCGATTTCACGCGTTGCAGGCTGCCTCGTAGTCGCATGGCGATTTGCGACTATAGTGAGTCTCTAGCGATGGGTTCAGAGATGCGGCTATGCCTTCGATTGATGTGTCGCGTCCCTTGAGCCTGCGCAAACGGGCCATGTGGGCCAGCGCGTTAAATCTTCTCGCCGTCTTCGCTTCCCAGGCCATGCGCCTGGGCGGCAATCTGGTGATCACCCGCCTGCTTGTACCGGAAATGTTCGGCGTAATGGCCATTGCGACCACTGTTGCAGTGCTGCTGCAAATGCTTTCCGATGTCGGGCTTCGGCCGAACGTGATTCAGAGTTCGCGAGGCGACGAACCACTGTTTCTCGATACGGTGTGGACCCTGCAAATCATCCGTGGGTTTGTGCTGTTCCTGCTGACGTTGCTTTTGGCCCTGGGGGCTCAGTTCACGCAGTACATCCAACTGTGGCCGGCCCATTCCACCTACGCCGCCCCAGAACTGCCGATGGTGCTGGCTTTGTCAGGGTTCGCCGCAGTCATTTACGGTTTCCAGTCGCCCAAGGTCGACGTGGCCATTCGTATCTTCCAGCAGAAGAGGGTGGTGATCGCCGAACTGATTGCGCAGTTTGTCGGCTTGATAGTGATGCTCGTCGCAGGCTATCTCACCCGTTCCATCTGGTCATTGGTAGCATCGGGCCTGGTGAGCACACTGGTTTTCACGGCCCTCAGCCACCTGGTTTTCCAGGGGCCGCGCAACCGCCTGCAATGGGACCCGGCCACGCTGCGCGAGGTGTTCGATTACGGCCGCTGGATCTTGTTGTCGTCTTCCGTCGGGGTGCTGGCGATGCAGGGCGACCGGATCTGGTTCGGCGGCAGTATGTCGACCTCGGAACTGGGGGTCTATTCCATCGCCGTCTCCATCCTGGGAGTCATTCAGTCGGTGCTGCAGCGGCTGGCAGGGGCGGTCGCCTTGCCGGCCTTCAGCGAGGCGACCAGAAGTGGCGATCAAGAACGGGTGCGCAGCCTCTACTACCGCTCCAGGATGCTGTTCGACCTGACCTCGCTGTTTGCTTGCGGCTTTCTGCTAACCGCCAGCCCGCTGATGATCAGTTGGCTCTATGACGCCCGTTATGCTGGTGCCGGCAATACCATCGCCATTCTTTCGCTTTCGCTTTTCACCTTGCGCTACACGCTGGCGCACCAGCTCTGGCTGGCCATGGGGCTGACCAAATACGTGGCGCTGGACAACGTTATCCGGGTCGTTTCGCTGTTCGTCCTGCTGCCGGTGCTTATGGCTATCGGTGGCGTGACCTACGCTATCTGGGGCGTGGCCCTGCATACCTACTTCACGCTTTTGCTGATTTTCCAGGTCAACCGCCAGCTGGGGCTGCTAGACCTGAAACGCGAGTTTGTCGTACTGCCTGCCCTGCTGGTCGGCTACTTGTTCGGCGAAATGGTAACCAGGCTGTTCGCCTGAGCGAGCCGGGAAGGCGCGGACAGGTGAGCGCGTAGCCGGGTGGATACACTGTGCTGTGAATGAGGACGAGAGACGGCATGATCTATAAAGCGATAGTGAAAAGCGTATTTGTCCTGCATCCGGGCTATTCGCTGCGGGCCTTGCGCAACAAGCTCCGGCTGACGCTGCTGATTGCACGTAATTGGCCCGGGCTTAAAGGTTACCTGGAGCGCCTGTGCAATACCCTTGGCCGCGAAAGGTTCCAGCGCCTGGGGGAGGACTGCATCGGCCTTGTGCAGTGGCCCTACATCAGCAAGTCGTGGGCGGCGCCGGCCCGTTTCGAGGCGCTGGCTTCGCACTATGAGGTGGTCACTCAATGCTGCCAGCCGTTATTGCTCCTGGGCCGGGACGACACCCTGCTGCTGGCTGATTT
Source organism: Pseudomonas sp. TWI929 (assembly GCF_039673335.1). Classification (NCBI taxonomy): domain Bacteria; kingdom Pseudomonadati; phylum Pseudomonadota; class Gammaproteobacteria; order Pseudomonadales; family Pseudomonadaceae; genus Pseudomonas; species Pseudomonas sp. TWI929. The sequence continues at coordinate 67,500 of NZ_JBDJLK010000021.1, read as the reverse complement.
GAACCCGCATTCCCCCAATTGCACCCTGGTGCTGGACCGGGCGTTTTGGTTCATGCGTGAGGGGGAGCTGGTACTGAACCTGTTCCAGGGTGAGTTGCGTGTCGCCTCGCTGGCCTTCACCCTGTCGCGCTCGGAGCACGGGGTGTGCATGTTCATCGGTGCGGTACAGGGCATCCACAAGGGCGTGGACAGCGAAACGTCACTGAATATCTACCGGGAATTGACCAAGGACTTCGAAGGGCTGCGCCCCAGGAGCCTGCTGATCGAGGCCGTCAGGCATATCGCCCAAGGGCTTGGTGTGACAAGGCTCTATGCCATTGGCGACAGCTACCGTCACCATCGCCACCCCTATTTCGGCAAGGAGAAGTCCCAGGAGTTGCTGGCCAATTATGATGTCATCTGGCAGGAGCATGGGGCGTTGGCGTCCGAGCGCGAGGACTTCTTCAGCATCCCCCCGGTCGTTCCCCGGCCGCCCCTCGAGCAGATAGCCGCCAAGAAGCGCGCGATGTATCGCCGACGCTATGAGCTGCTGGATGGAATATTCGCGCAAATGGACAGCGTCGTGCGCCATCAGGCGACGGTCCGTGGCGCAGAGGTGCCGGGCTCGCGGGTGGAGGCGCGCCCTGAAAACACGTTGGTCAGGTAAGCCGTTGTAACGTTTCGCTATATCCACAATAAAAAAAATTGGCGCCATAAAACATACAGCTATCAAGGAGTATTCACTGAATAATCAATGATTAAGCGTATCTTGACAGATCATTTTTGCGCATCTTTAATCGTTTTGTATCGGTCAGCCTAAGGCGTTTAAGTGCTAAAGGTGATTGGGTGTTTATTTGACAACGCTTATCGCTTGTTACCTGGGTAAACTCCAAGGATTGAAAATGAGAGAACACATCCGCAAGCTCATAACGCCGTCGATGCGCTTCGAAATAAGAAAGTTCTTCACTTGGACCCAGGACATAATGGATCGTGCCTGTCTATGGCGTTGGGAAATCGCCAGGTTCCGGCTACAGACAAGTAACGACTACGAAGTCCTTTATGTCGGCAGAAAGAGCCGCAAGGAAATGGCCAAGCTGCTCATCGGCGGTAAACCCGAGGCCGATGCCAAACCCGGCGATGGCCAGCAACAGCCCAACGGCGCGTCGCATGTGGTGATGATCAGCGAGATGCCCAGTGCAGGTGTGCTGTATGTGCCCCATTACCTGAGTGCAATCATCCCCCTGGGGCGCCCGCTGGAGGAGATCATTGCACGCTACGACGGTGAGCTGCGGCGCAATATCCGCAAATGCCGGCCGTTGTACCGCATGCAGCAAGTGCTGACAGACGAGGACATCGCCAAGGCCGACCGGGAGATGCTGCAGCCTTATGCCCAGGCGCGGCATGGCCTGTATGCCAAGCAATTCGACTCGCAGGAAGTGTTGCGCATTGCCAAGACCGTTGGCCGGCTCGACCTGATCATGCAAGGCGATGAAGTCGTCGCCTGCCATTTTGGCTGCGTGATTACCCGGGGCGGGAAGCGCTACTGGAGCACGCTTCGCTTTGGCTACCCAGAGGCGGTCTTCAACGACCCCAAACGCCTGCGCGAAGTCAACTCGATCACCACCTTCATGGCCCTGGAGTGGGCCATCGAGCAGGGGTTTGATTACTACGATATCGGCCAATGCCTGGCCCGCCCGGACGATGGGCTTTTGAAATGGAAGCGCCGGCGCGGCGGAGACGTGGATACCTTGGGCAACCAGGCCTATATGTTCGTCCGGTTGCCAAAAACCGGCATCGCCAAGTTCCTCTGGGAGTTCCCGTTGTTTGCCGTCGAGGGCAACAAGCTCACACTTCACCTGGGCCTGCCGGATGGGCCAAGTGACGAGGAAATCGTCGACCGCTACCGCGAGATGGTCTTCGGCGGTTTGTTCAAGATATACATTCATTGTGCAAAAGCGCCTGGCGAACTGCTGTTGGAGAACCTGCGCGATCGATATGCCCACTTTCAGTCTCCGCCCATTCTGGAAAAAGTGTCGTCCAACTGAGCGTGGAAGTTAGCCTTTCAATGAGGGCGCTTTATGAACAACAATTTTTCGGATGTCGGCACGAAAGGAGCCAACCGCAAAATCTGGAGCTTGGCTGCCTACAAATTCCTCGCAAGAAAGCGCCTGGGGCACCAGCAATCGGAAAACTTGAAGAGCCTTGCGGTCAAAACCTGGGATATCGCGCCGGCTGAGGTCACCCCGGCGCCCCCTGCTTTCTTCCTGCCAAACCAGTTGGAGCGAGTGACCGGCTGGGAAGCAGCACGTTTCTTTCCCTTCGAGCATCCACGCCGCACCATGGAAGGGCTGGGCAGCGTGGCACAACGCCCTACCAGGGGCTACCTGATCAAGGACGTCATGTTGATCGATGGGGCTCTGTATAAAGACAACGCCAGCTTCTGGCTGTCTGACCGGCCCAGTCGCTTGCCACGGATCGTCGTGGAACAAGAGATCGAACGGGGGGCCGCTTACTGTTCACGTTACGGCAACCGTTGGTTCGGTACCTGGCTTGCCGAGGACTGCGTAACCTATGCATTGGCCTGTAACGAAGGGGTGCCGGTGACCACGGCGCCCTCGAGCAGGTTCCCCCTTTTCACCCAAGCCCCAGGCTACGAGGACTGGCTTGGCATGCAACCGCTTCGGCTGCACAGTGCCTTCTTTCGCGAATTGGTGCTGTTCGACGACTCCAGCCACAACCGCAACCAGTCCCTGCGTTACCGCGCCATGGGCCAGAAGCTGCTGTCGCGGGTGAACTACCAGTCTCACCCGGGGGTTTTCATCTTGCGGGGCTGCGCCGGAGACCTGCGCCTGCTGGACAATGAGCTGGAGATCGCCGACCACCTGGAAAAATACCGCGGCTTTCGCATCCTTGACCCGTTGAAGAGTGACCTTTCGACCATCGTGGCAACCTGTGCGGGGGCCAGGGTAGTGGTGGGCGTCGAGGGCAGCCAGCTCATCCACGGCGTCAATGTGCTAGCGCCCGGCGCGTCGGTGGTGACGCTGCAACCACCTAATCGCTTTGTCTGCTTCTACAAGTACCTGACCGATCGCGACCAGCAGCATTTCGGCTTTGTGGTCGGCATACCCAATGGCAGCAACTTCCGCATCGACCTCAATGAACTGGAACGGACCTTGGACTTGATGCCGTCATGACGATGCGCAGCACGCCATGACTGCTCGCAGCGTAGGGCAATGGTTGCATGGTGTAACGTATGGTCGCGGTCCTTGCCCGAGACCGGCGTGCTAGAATCCGCGCCTTCGAATCTGGAGGTACACGCGTGCGCAAACTGGCTGTGGTAATGGCAGTGCTCGCCCTGGCGGGCTGTGAGAACGAGGTCGAAGGCGTGCACAAACAGGTGGCCGAACACCTGCACAACCCCAAGACCGCCAAGTTTGGCAACGTACGGATCGACACCCAGGGCACCATCTGCGGCCAGGTCCGCGGCAAGGATGATGCCGGGCAGTACGAGGCCTACCGCAGCTACGTGGCAATCAAGCGCGATGGCCAGTACGACATCATCGTCGACGACACCGGCAACAACCTGCGTATTCGCGAGATGTGCGGTGGCGCAGAGCTGCAGCGCCGCGCCGAGGCCCTGGCTGACCAGCCAGCACCACAAGGTTGGGATGTTGAAGTGATCCAGGGCGCCAACATGGGCGCGCTGAGCGACATGACCGCACGCTTGATCGAAAAGGGCATCCCGTCTTCGGTGGAATACCGCGACGGCAAGCCGGTGGTGCTGATGGGGCCGTTCCCGACCCGTGAAGAAGCACAGGCACGCAAGGACGAAGTGATGGCCAAGCTGGGCACCGATTCGGTCGTCATCCAGCACGGCGCAGCCCGCTAAAAATACAACCCGGTGGATGGGTTCGCGGCTAAAGCATTGCTCCCACAGGTACAGTGTCAACACAAAGCTAGCACAGTACCTGTGGGAGCGGGCGTGCCCGCGAAACAGGCGACGCGGTGGATGGCACCGGCTTTGCCGGTGTTCGCGGGCTAGCCCGCTCCCACAAGATTGCGCAAGCCTTCAGATTTTGAGCAGGGCAGTTGCACTTATGCTTGCGTTGAACATTGTTCACACAAGTTTGGCTATGCTTGAGTTGGGAGATGCTGAATGGGGAGGGCCTCATGTCTACACTGGAGCGGGCCATTGCCGTGGCCGCCAGGGCGCATGAAGGGCAATACGACAAGGGTGGGGCGGCTTATATCCTCCACCCGTTACGCGTGATGATGCGGGTTTCCACGCCGGAACAACGGATTGTCGCGGTGCTTCACGATGTGATCGAAGACACCCCGACGACCTTGTCTGACCTGGCGCGCGAGGGCTTCGCACTGAAAATTCTTGCCGCTTTGCTGGCGCTCAGCCGTCGTGAGGGTGAGGCCTACCAGGATTTCGTGGTGCGCCTGGGCGGTGACCCGCTGGCGCGCACTGTCAAGTTGGCCGACCTGGCCGACAACAGCGACCTTTCGCGTATTCCTTGCCCAGGCCCCGCCGATTTGGCGCGGTTGGCCCGTTACAGGGAGGCCAGCGCCTATTTGCAGGCCTTGCCCTGACGCTCAGTCTTCCTTTGGTACGGTCCAGAAAATCTGCACGCCACCATCATCGCGATGGGCGAGGGTGACGTTGTCGTTTTCGGCAATTTCCTCTAGCAGGGTTTCCCAGTCTTCCGGGGTTTCCTGTTCCAGGCGGAAGATCAGCGCCGCCCGACTGCGCTGGGCGGTAGGGCTGTTGATGATCTTCTGGATGCGTATACCCAGTTGTTCATAGCTGCTCGGGGTGGCGGAGGCGGTGCTGGACACAGGCATTTCCTTGTTTTGCTGTATGCACATACAGTATTTCACTGTAAGTAATTTCGCAACAGCTTGTCAGGTGAAATCTGCGCTGCTCCTGCGGGAGTGGTCGTGTGTCGCGATTGGGGGTAGGCGTGCGGGTGGCAACAGGGCTGATAGGGTCAGCCCTGGCAAGGTGGGTGAGCGGCTTTGCGGTCAGACGATGGACATGCGCGCCGTAAGGTTCTGTTGCATGTAGTCGAGGAAACGGCGCTGGAAAAGCATGGTGTGCTCGTGCGCGGCGGCCTCGGCGGCGTCGGCATCGCGGGCGGCGATGGCTTCGATGATTTCATCGTGGTCGCGGCCCAGGCGGGTAGTGCTGGCTGAGCTGACCACGTGGTCGAAGTGCAGGTGCAGCAAGCGCTGGCCTTCGCCCAGCAGGCGCTCGTAGTAGCTGATGAAATAGGGGTTGCGCCCGGCGTGGGCAATGGCCATGTGGAAGGCCTTGTTCAGCTCGGACATGGCCTGGAAGTCGCCACTGGTCACGGCATTGAGGTACGCGGCGTCAGCTTTGCGGATGGCCACCAGGTCCTCATCACGGTGCTGGGTGGCGGCCAGGCGAGTGACCGCGCGCTGGATCAGGTCCAAGGCGGAGATGTAGTTGGGGAACTCCTCGATCTCGAACGGCGTCACCAGCGTGGTGCGGTTTGGCAGGATCACTACCAGGCCTTCGGTGATCAGGCGGGCGAGGGCATCGCGCACCGGCGAACGGGACAGGCCGAACTGCGCGGCCAGCGACACTTCGTCCAGCTGCACGCCGGGCTTGAGCTTGAGGGTGAGGATCTGTTTGCGCAGTTCTTCGTATATGTAGCGGCCGCTATGGCGCCGTGGTGCGCCTTCGGTTTCGTTGTCTTTGGCCATCATCAGGACTCTTTTGGGCTCGGTCATATCATACAGGCCGACCCTTGTAATTTTCATCCCGGGTTGTCATGGCGCGGCCCAGGGCCCTTGCAGCAGTAGCCCGGCGTTGCGACGGGCTGTAATGCTGCCTCACATCTCACGGTCTTTCATACAATTGTACAGTTAACGGTTTGCAGCCTTGGAAACCGTCGATACCGCCCCCGGCCCACCCCGCATAACCTCTGGCTAACACGCACTGGTAACAACAGACAAAAGAAGCCCTCTTCACCAGTCGCAAATGCCAACGGGAAGCCAACAGCATGTCAGCGAAATCCGATTTGTCCCTGATACCCAATAAACCGCTGTGGTTTGCCCCCAGCGAGCCACGCGCCCGGCTGGATGGCGCAGCCGACGCCGATGTGGTGATCGTCGGTGCCGGGTACACGGGGTTGTGGACCGCTTATTACCTGCTCAAGAGCGACCCGTCGCTGCGCGTGGTGTTGCTGGAAAAGAACGCCGTCGGTTTCGGCGCCTCGGGCCGCAACGGCGGATGGGCCTCGGCGATTTTCCCGATCTCCCTGCACCGCGTGGAGCAGCTTTATTCGCACCAGGCGGCCTTGCAGCTGCAGGTGGCCATGAACGACACCGTCGACGAAATTGGCCGGGTGCTGGCGCTGGAAGGTATTGACGCCGATTACGCCAAGCAAGGCTTCCTGTCCCTGGCCCGCAGCGCCCCGCAGCTGGCCCGGGCACGTGCTGCGGTGGAGTCTTCGGCGCGCTTCGGCCTGCCAGGCCAGTGGCAGGTGCTGGATGCGGCTGAGGCTCATGCCAGGACTGGCGCCCAAGGCACGCTGGGTGGCCTCTACACTGAGCACTGCGCGCTGATTCACCCCGGCAAGCTGGTCCGTGGCCTGGCCAGGTTGGTCGAAAGCATGGGCGCAAAGATCTACGAGCAGTCGGCAGTTACCCAGATGGCCCCTGGCGTAGTGCACACCGAGCGCGGCTCGGTACGTGCCGACATGACCGTGCGTGCCACCGAGGCATTCACCTCGCAGCAGCCGGGCAAATCGCGGTTCGTCATCCCGCTGTATTCGCTGGTGCTGGCTACCGAGCCACTGCCGCCAGAGCTGCTAAGTCAACTCCACCTTGATCATCGGATGGCCTTCAACGACATGCGCCACCTGCGCGTCTATGGCCAGGTCACTGCCGAAGGCCGGCTGGTGTTCGGCGGTCGTGGGGCACCCTACAAATGGGGTTCGGTCATGCCCGAGCAGGCCGACCTGGTGGACAGCATCCACGGCAAGATCTACGACACCATGCTCGAGTTCTTCCCGGCCCTGCGCGATACCCGCGTCACCCACCGCTGGGGCGGGGCGCTGGGCGTCTCGCGTGACTGGTGCCCGACCGTCAGCATCGACCGCAACAACCGCATGGCCTGGGCTGGTAATTACGTCGGAGACGGCGTGGCCACCAGCAACCTCGCCGGGCGCATCCTGCGCAACCTGATTCTCGGGCGTGCGCAAGACATCAACACGCTGCCTTTGGTCAATCACCGCTCGCCGTCCTGGGAGCCAGAACCGCTGCGTTGGTTCGGTATAAACAGCGGCCTGGCCGCCGCGTCGTTCAGTGACATGGAAGAGCGCTACACCCACAAACCTTCACGTACCGCGATGCTGCTGGAAAAGCTCACCGGCGCCCATTGATAAGGAGAAACCGCCATGCCTTCGTTCACCATCATCAAGCACGCCGACATCAAGGCCCTGCCACTGACTGCCGCCGGCCAGCGCGCCGGCGCCGACCGGGGCGACCCGCAGATCGCCATCAGCAAGCAGGCGCCAGAGGCGGTCGGCAACCTCGGCGTGTGGGAGTGCCAGCCAGGCGGCTGGCCGGTGGTCGACCGCCCTGACACCGAGTTCACCTACATCATCTCGGGCAAGGCGCTGCTCACCGATGACAGCAGCCAGGAAGTGGTGGAAGTGACTGGCGGCGACCTGATCATCCTGCCACCGGGCTGGACTGGCCGTTGGGATGTGCTGGAAACCGTGCGCAAGGTTTACGCCATCTACTGATGCACCACCGGGCCCTGTGCCTTGCTCAACATTTGAAACCTGACGCGCTCCCACAAGGGGAGAGACGCTATAACAATGAAACACGGGAAAACTACAATGCCCCAAACCATCATGAACTGGATCTCCGGCGCTCAGGCCGAGACCACCAGCGGCCAGCAACTGCCGGTATACAACCCGGCCACTGGCGTAGTCACCGGCCAGGTGCAGCTCTCTGCGCAGAAAGACGTGGACGCCGCCGTAGCCTCGGCCAAGGCTGCTTTCCCGGCCTGGAGCAACCTTTCGCCACTGCGCCGCGCGCGGGTGCTGAACAAGTTCCTGGCGCTGCTCAACGAGCACCGTGACGACCTGGCCCGCATGATTACCGCCGAACACGGCAAGGTGTTCACCGACGCCCAGGGTGAGGTGATGCGCGGCATCGAAATCGTCGAATTCGCCTGCGGCGCGCCACAGCTGCTGAAAACCGATTTCACCGACCAGGTCAGCACCAATATCGACAACTGGACCCTGCGCCAGCCGCTGGGCGTGGTCACCGGTATAACCCCGTTCAACTTCCCGGTGATGGTGCCGATGTGGATGTTCCCGGTCGCTCTGGCCACCGGCAACACCTTCGTGCTCAAGCCGAGCCCGCTGGACCCGAGCCCGAGCCTGTTCATCGCCGAGCTGCTGAAGCAGGCCGGCCTGCCGGATGGCGTGTTCAACGTGGTGCAAGGCGACAAGGACGCGGTCAATGCGCTGATCGAGCACCCGGATGTGCAGGCAGTGTCGTTCGTCGGCTCCACCCCGATCGCCAACCACATCTACGAGACCGGCGCCCGCCACGGCAAGCGCGTGCAAGCCTTGGGCGGCGCGAAGAACCACTTGGTGGTGATGCCTGATGCCGATATCGACCAGGTGGTCGATGCGCTGATTGGTGCGGCCTACGGCTCTGCCGGCGAACGTTGCATGGCAATCAGCGTGGCTGTGTTTGTAGGTGATGAAACCGCCGAAAAAGTCATGCCCAAGCTTGTCGAACGTACCCGCGAGCTGAAGGTGCTCAACGGCACCAACCTGGAAGCCGAGATGGGCCCGATCGTCACCCGTGCGGCACTGGAGCGCATCACCGGTTACATCGAGCAAGGCGTGAAAGAGGGCGCCAAGCTGCTGGTCGATGGCCGCGGCTTCAATGGCCAGACCGCAGGCGAAGGTTGCGGCGACGGCTTCTGGCTGGGTGGCACGCTGTTCGACAACGTCGCCCCGGACATGCGCATCTACAAGGAAGAGATCTTCGGCCCGGTACTGGCTTGCCTGCGGGTCAAGGACTTTGCCGAAGCGGTGGACCTGATCAACGCCCACGAGTTTGGCAATGGCGTGAGCCTGTACACCCGCGACGGCCATATCGCCCGTGAGTTCGGCCGCCGTATCCAGGTAGGCATGGTCGGTATCAACGTACCAATTCCGGTGCCGATGGCCTGGCATGGTTTTGGTGGCTGGAAGAAGAGCCTGTTCGGCGACATGCATGCCTACGGCGAGGAAGGGGTGCGCTTCTACACCAAGCAGAAGAGCATCATGCAACGCTGGCCGCAAGCCATTGCCAAAGGTGCAGAGTTTGCCATGCCGACCAGCCACTAAGGCCTTCGGCTAGCTGAAAACAAACAGCCCCGCCCACGCAGCGGGGCTGTTTGCATTTATGCAGGTGTTGGGGGAACTGTGAGAGCGGGTTTACCTGCGAACACCGGCAGAGCCGGTGCCATGCACCGCATTGGATTCTTCGCGGGCATGCCCGCTCCCACAGTCAAGGCATGAGTTGTGCCGCTGGTAACTGCGCGAGCAATGCGTGGGCAGGAGCATAGTCGCGGTGTTTTTCCAGCAGCTCCCGTGCCCCTGCCTGGTCTTTGCGTTCCAGCATGGCTACGGCCAGCGCATAGGCATACCTCGCATCCCGTGGCGCCAGCCGCACGGCTTCGCCCAAGGCCACAAACGCCTCCTGCGGCGCGCCTTGGCGCACGCACAACAGGCCCAGCGCATACTGCAATTGTGCTGCCTCAGGATGTGCAGCAATCGTGGCATTCAGCACCTGCCGGGCCTCTGCCGGGCGACCGTGCGTTTGCAGCCAGTCGGCCAGCATCATCGGTGCTGGCAGGAAGTGCAGGTCGCGCACCATGGCCAGGCGCAACTGCGCTTGCACCTCGGCATCGCGCCCCAGTGCCCGGTACAGGCGGGCCAGGTTGACGTGGGCTTCGGCCCGTTCGGCCAGAGCCAGCTGGGTTTGTTCATACTCTTCACTGGCTTTCAGCCAGGCTGCCTGCCACGCCGGGGCACGCGGTGCATCGAGCAACTGGCCGACGGCAGCCAGGCGCACGGCCTTGATCGGGTCGCCCAGGCGTGGCCCCAGTAACGCCCATTGCCCTGGCACCAGGCTGTCCACTGCCTGCACCGCCGCCACCCGCACCTGCGGGTCAGGGTTGGTCAAAGCCTGCCGGGCACGCTCGAAGCCAGCCCTGCTCGGGTAGGCCGGTAGTTCACCCAGCAATGTGGCAAGGCGAATGGCTGGTTGTGCGGGGTTGCTCAATTGCCGTAGCAGCGCTTCGTTGGCACCCGGCTGGCTTAGGCGGATGCCTGGCATGTCGGCGGCGTAGCTAGCGGGGCGAGCGGCCTGCCACAGGTTGAACAGTTCACTGACTTTCTGGCCGGGGCCGGGCAGGGTGAAGCCGTGGTCGTGGCGCAAGTCGTTGACCATGTACAGGCGCCCTGGCATGTGGCAATCGGTGCACGCGGAGCCAGCTGTCTGGTGATGCGCGGGGCTGTCGTAATCCTTGGCCTGCAGGCCGCTGCCGTCAACCCCTGGGTCATTGCTGCGCCCGGCCGGGTTGTGGCATTGCAGACACACGCCGTTGCCGGGGGCCTTGAGCCGGGTGCTGTGTGGGTCGTGGCAGTTGGAGCAGCGCACGCCCTTTGCATACATGCGGCTTTGCAGGAAGGCGCCGTACTCGAACACCTCGTCCTTGATCTTGCCGTCATGCTCGTACAGGTCGGCGCTGAGTGTTGTCGGCAGGTAGCTGTCCAGTAGTGGTGCCCCTGGGGTGTCGCCGTCGCCCAGCGGCACCCGGCGTGAATGGCAGCGGGCGCAGGTTTCTACCTGGTTGCGGGCGGTGCCGGCGACCAGGGGACTGGTGAAGCCCGCGTGGGGTGTTGGCGGGCGCTCGCTCAGCCATTGCAGGTGCTCGCCGGCCGGGCCATGGCAGGCCTGGCAGGTCACGCCCAGCGCCTGCCAGTGCCCGTCGAAGCGGTCCTGTTGCGGCTGGTAATTGCGTTTGTAGCCGGTGCTGTGGCACTCGATGCACATGAAGTTGGCGTTCTGCCCGGGCTGGCTCCAGTGCAGCGGGTCGTTGAAGTCCACTCCTTGGCCGGGGTACAGCTCGAACCAGCGCTGCTTTTCGCTATCCCAGGCCACGCCCAAGGCCTGCAGGCGCCCACCTGGCATTTCCAGCAAGTACTGCTGCAGTGGTGCGACGCCGAAGGTGTAGGCCACCCGCCAATCACCCGCGCGGCCATCGGCCCCGATGGCGTTGACCCACCAGCCACCGGCCCGGCGAAAGAAACGGTAGCGTTCACGGTCACCGGTAAACCGCACGTTGGCGAAGTCGCCCAGCACGCTGGCGTCGCTGGGCACCTGCATTGCCAGTTGATGGTGTGAACCTTGCCAGGCTTGCACCTGGATGGCGTGGCAGCTGCCGCAGGTGGTTTCGTCCGCCCAGTCGGCGGCAGTGGCGAGGCTGCTGGCCAGGGCCATGAGCAAGAATATCCAGGGCATCGTCAGAAGTTGTAGTAGAGCGTCAGTTGAGTGAACAGGGCCAGCTTGTCATCGCCCAGCTGCAGGCCGCCTTCGGCCGCCGAGTGCTCGGGTTTGTAGGCACTGAGCATGGGGAACAGCATCAGGTTGCGATTCACGTTCCAGTTCAGGTACAGGTCCAGTTCTTGGCCGCTGTAGTCGCCCAGGGCTTTGTCCAGTGTGCGGAAGCGGAAGTACTGTACCCCAAGCTTGAGGGTGGGTTGCGGGGTCAGGCTCAGGTTGAGCATGTCGATGGCCGCATTGCGCTTGAAAGGCCCGGCGAAGTTGGTGGCGGTGGAGCCCTGTTGCCAGGTGCCGGGGCCGCGGTTCCAGCCGGAGAACAGCGAGTCGTAGTTGGCCGAATAGCGCGTGTGGCGTGCGGACAGGTAGGGTTGCCAGGGAGCCTGGTAGAAGGTCCAGCCCGCTTCAGCGTACCAGGCGTTTTCGTTACCGCTGCGCTTGTCTTGCCAGGCGTATTCGCCAGACAGGAACAATGGGGTAATGCCAGCATCGGTCTTGCCGCGCAGGCTCCAGGTACGCAGGTCGTCGCGGTCTCGCTGGGCGGCGTTGACCGCGAAGCGTTCTTCGATGTCCAGCACCTTCACGGCGGTGAGGCCGACCGTGGTGCCGGCAGCGACATGTTCGAGGGTGGCCGCGCCCAGCTCCATCTTGCTGCGGAATGGGTTGTCCGACTTGAGCCACAGCAGGTCGCTGCGCCAGCCTTGGTTGCCGCCGACATGTGCCACCAGGGTGCGGTGAAAGGCGTTGCGCGCCGACAGGTAGTAGGTGCCGCCGCGGTCGTACAGGCCGCCGGCAAAACTGTCACCCATCATGGTGCCGTCGCCGTTGATGATGAAACCGTCACCCAGCGGCACCTTCTGGCTACCGAGCGACAGGTCCAGGCCGTTCTGGCCAAGGGCCGGGAACAGGCTGCCGGAGCGCCAGCCGAGGTAGGCCTTGTCCAGGGCGGTTTCGCGTTCGCTGCCGTCGCTGTACAGCGCGGCATCGCCGTCGCCGAAGGTGCCGTAGCTGGCTAGGTTGAAGGCGCCGTAGACAGTGCTGTCGCTGTGCGCCAGGCGGTGCTCGCCGCTCAGGCCATAGCGAATATAGGCTTCCTGCCAATACGAATGGCCGGGCTTTTGCGGACCTGCCACGTAGTTGTGATCGCTGTACAGCCACGAGGCTGCCAGTTGCACGTCGAGGTTGAGCGTGTTGCGGTCATCGGCGATCAGTTGCAGGGCGTGGGCATTCTGGGCGCAATAGCCCAGCAGCGCGCCAGCCAGTAGCCGGCACGAAGGTGTCAGTGGCATAGCGGTGCATCCTCGGCAGGGGGAGGGCCCGTCCGGGCGGACGGGCCAGGCAGGGTCACTTCACGCAGCGGTCGTACAGGCAGTTTTCGTAGGTGTACTTGTAGCGCACTGGGGCATCGACCACGCCGTTGTGCTGGGCATAGCGGCCCCAGGCAGCGGCCAGTTCCGCAGTTTTTTCCGGGTAGCGCGCCGACAGGTCGTGCAGGGTGCTGGGGTCGTTGGCCAGGTCATACAGTTCCCAGTGGCCGCTGCCGTAAGGCGGAGCCTGCATCTGTACGCTCCAGTCGCCCTTGCGCAGCGAGCGCCGGCCGTACAGCTCCCAGCCCAGCTCGCGCTGTGGCTGTGCGCTGGCGTTGGCCAGCCCGGCGAGCATCGAACGGCCCTGCAAGGGCAGCAGCGCGCGGTCGGCGTAGCGCTCGGGGTAGTGCACGCCAGCCAGTTCCAGTACCGAAGGCATCAAGTCCATGGCATGGAACAGCCGGCTGTTGACCTGGCCGGCCTTGACCATTTTCGGGTAGCGGACGATGGCCGGCACGTTGATGCCGCCACGGCTGGTAAAACCCTTGAAGTACGGGAACGGCGTGGCGCTGACCTGGCCCCATTGCGGGCCCAGGGTCAGGTAGGAGCCCTTGCGGCCCATATTGGCCGGGCCGTTGTCGAAACTGGCGCGCACCCAGTCGGCAATCTCCAGACCGGCCGCAGTGGTACCTTCGGCGCCGTTGTCGGACATGAACAGGATAAAGGTGTTGTCCAGCTCGCCGGTCTGCTTCAGGTAGTCCAGCACGCGGCCGATGTTGTGGTCGAGGTTGTCGATCATCGCCGCGTAGATTTCCATGGTGCGCGCTTGTTCCTGGCGCTGCGCCGGGGTCAGCTCGTCCCAGCTGGGCAGGGCGTTGCGCATTGGCACGTTGGCGCTGGTACCTGCGGGCAGCAGGCCTTGGGCCTGCATGCGCGCCAGGCGGGCCTGGCGGATGGCCTCATAGCCTTTGTCGTACTGGCCGCGGTACTTGTCGATGTACTGCTCGGGTGCCTGCAGCGGCCAGTGCGGTGCGGTGTAGGCCAGGTAGGCGAAGAACGGCTTGCCGTCACGCTTGCCCTGTTTCAGGTAATCGAGCATCTGCTCGGTGTACAAGTCCGAAGAGTAGAACTGCGCCGGCAGTTGCGCGGGTTTGTCGTTGTCCAGGTAGCGTGCGGCATAGCCGGGGAACATTTCGGACAGGTCGACATGGCTGGCACCGCCCTGCACCAGGATGAACGACTGCTGGAAGCCGCGCGCGGCCGGGGTCTGCCCCGGGGCACCGCCCAGGTGCCACTTGCCGGTCATGTAGGTGTCGTAGCCGGCGGCGCCAAGCAGCTCGGCGATCGAGGCGACGCTGAAGTTCAGGTAGCCTTCGTAGCCAGGCTTGCCTTTCTGTTCGGGCTGCATGCCTTCGGCCATGGTGCCCAGGCCGGCCTGGTGGCTGTCGACGCCCGACAGCAGCATCGAACGGGTGACCGAGCAGGTAGGGCCGGCATAGAAGTTGGTCAGGCGCGCGCCCTGGTTGGCCAGGTCTTGCAGGGATGGCGTTTGTACTTCACCGCCAAACGGCTGGATATCTGAATAGCCGAGGTCGTCGGCAACAATCAACAGGATGTTCGGTTGCTTTTCAGCGGCCTGGGCCTGCCAGCTGAACAGGGCACCGACGGCCAGGGTCAGGAGCGTTCGCATACGGGGTTCCTTGCAAGGCAATTGTTGTTATCGGGCGTGAGGCGCGGCGAGTGCGTGGCTTCAACAGTCGGGTGCGTGCAGCAGGCGGGCGACGCGCACCTTGTCGTTGACGCCGAGCTTGGCGTAGATGGTGCGGATGTGGTGGCGCACAGTGTTGGGCGCCAGGCCCAGCTCGCGGGCGATTTCCTTGTAGGTCTGGCCGCGGCCGACGCTGCGGGCCACGTCGTACTCGCGCGGGCTCAGGCGCTGCAATGCGCTGCGCGCACGGCCAACCAGCACGAACGCGCCATCCACCTCGCTCATCTCGATGCGCAGTTGCTCAACGTCCAGCACACCGGGGCGCACGGCCATCGGCAGGGCCGGGCCGCTCCAGTTCGGCCAGCGGCTGCGGAGCATCTCGATGAAGCCGCTTTCGGCATGTTGCAGGATGCCGTGGCGATCGCACACGGCCAGGCCCAGGGTTTCCCGGTCGGCCAGCGATTCGCGCATCGCCAGCATGGCGCGGATCTGGTTGTTCGACATGGCGGCGACCAGGTGTGGCATGAGGCAGGTCAGCAGTTCGCAGTCGAACTGCGAGAAGCGCGGCAGGGCGGCGCTGCGGTACAGGGTGAGGTGCTCGGACAACTGGGTCACCGGGTCGACCACGATGATGCACAACAGCTCGCGGATGTCGTGGCGCATACCCAGCCAGCGCAGGCCGGGCGTGCTGTCGAGGCCAACGATCACTGCCTGGCCAGGGGCGGCGTGGACCTTGGCCACGGTGACGTCGTCGGTGCTGATCGATTGCCAGTCGGCGACATAGCTGGCCGGCAGGTTGAACACGGCGCAGCTGTGCTCATGCAGTTCACCGTCCACCGTTGCCGAGCGGCCCCACCAGGCCTTGTCGAAAGCCAGCAAGCCTTGCAGGCGCTCGAACATCTGGCCGTGGAACTGTTCGATGGAGCGGGCCTGGGCCAGTTGCTGGATACCCAGCACGGTCTGGCTGAACTGTTGCAGCAGGGCGGTGCACTGGGCTTGATGCGCGTAGTTGTCGCGGCTCATACGGTAAAACCTCGGTGTGCTTTTATTGTTGTTGTGCAATTCACGCAGGGATGGGCGGCCGCGCGCTGAGGCGTGGGCAGTGACCGTTCTGGTTGAGTCTGGGTAACCTCCGTAGGGGCGGCCATCCTGCAAATGCAGGATGGCGCCCGTCGCGGTCAAGCATCATGCCGTGCTGGCAGGCTGGGTCAAGGCCGTGGCAGCACGGGTCATGCCAGTTGCTGGCGCTGGGCATCCAGCAACTGGCGCTGGAAAGCCTGGAACGCGGCACTGGGCTGTTGCAGCTCGATGAAGTCGCGCATCGGGTCGCGCACCTCGGTGTGCTGTCCACTGAGCGCCTCTAGGGTTGCCAGGCCGCAAAACGGCACGTAGGCCTCGGCATAGCCGCCCTCGTGCACCAGCACCAGGCGCCCGTTGCACAAGCGCTGGGCCGTGTCGCGCAGCAGTTGGGTCATCTGGCGGAAGCTGTCGCTGTGCAGTTGCATGCGCGCCAGGGGGTCGACGGCATTGGCGTCATAGCCGCAGGCGACGATGATCAGCTCC
Source organism: Pseudomonas sp. TWI929 (assembly GCF_039673335.1). NCBI lineage: Bacteria > Pseudomonadati > Pseudomonadota > Gammaproteobacteria > Pseudomonadales > Pseudomonadaceae > Pseudomonas > Pseudomonas sp. TWI929. Next base: position 51,333 of record NZ_JBDJLK010000021.1, on the reverse strand, counting down.
GGCTCGAAGCGCTCCAGCGCCGGCAGCACCAGTTGCTGCATGGCATACAGGTAGGCATCGTGGCCGCTGCCTGGCAGCAGCGGAATGTTCAGGTTGCAGCCTGCCCCCGCGCCCGTGCCCCGGTCCTCGGCACCGCTGTAGCCGGGAGGGAAGCAGCCTTCCTGGTGCAGCGAGATGGTCAGTACATCATTGCGCCCGTAGTAGATCGACTGGGTGCCGTTGCCATGATGCACGTCCCAGTCCAGTACGGCGACCCGGCCCAGCCCGTGACGAGCCTTGGCCGCTTCGATGGCCACGGCGATGTTGTTGAGGAAGCAGAAGCCCATGGCCTGGTCGGCCAGGCAATGGTGCCCAGGCGGGCGCGACAGCGAGTAGGCGTTGTCGACCTCACCCAGCAGCACGGCTTCGACGGCGGCGGTGGCCAGGCCTGCGGACAGCGCGGCAATCTCGTAACTGCCAGGGCCAATGGGGGCGTCCTGGCCCAGCGAGCCGCCGCCCGCATCGCTCAGCGCCTTGAAGCGCGCCAGGTAGGCGGCGTCATGCACCCGCAGCAGGTCTTCGTGGCTGGCCGGCGCAGCGCTGCGTACTTGCAGCTGGCGGGTCAGGCCGCTGACGTCCATCAGGTTTTTCAGGCGGCGTTTGCTCTCAGGGGATTCGGCGTGGCCGGCGCTGGCGGGCGGCTGCACCCAGCCACCCACGGGCAGGGTCAGGGCGTGTGGGGCTGCGCTGTGCCACAGGCTCAGCTCGTCGAAGAAGAAGGCGGTTGATGTCATGGAGAGTGCTCGGTGGTCAAGGAAGGGTTTTGCCGCGATTGCGGCAGCAAAGAATCAGTAGCAGGGCCAATAGGCTCATGGCAGCACCGGCCAGCAGGCTTGAGCCGGCGCTGCCGGTGGCCTGCAGCATCTGCCCGGCGATGGCCGGGCCAGCGGCCAGGCCGGCGCCGATCATCAGGTTGATGGCGTTCATCAGCCGGCCGCTGCGGTCAAGGTCGGCTAGGGTGGCCAGTACCAGCGGCAGGACGAAGGTCCACATCAGCTTGAAGGCCATGGCGGCCAGGGCGAAACGGGCCAGCGGTAGCTGGCCGCGCAGGGCCAGGATCGCCGCGGCCAGCACAGCAAAGCCCAGCACCAGCAGGACATGTCTCGGCAGCCGGGCGCCAAGGCTGGCTGCCAGCGTTGCGCCGAGCATGCCCATCAGGGTTGCCAGGGCCAGCACTTTCCCGCTGGCGCTGCTGTCGATGCCTGAGGCCTCGGCGATGGCACCGATGAAAGTCCACACGCCGCTCAGGCTGAGGTAGAAGCACAGTACTGCGGCCAGCCCGAACAGGACCTTGCCCTTGTGCAGCGGTGCGTCAGCCTGTTGCCGTTGGGGCGTCAGCGAAACCGGGAAGGCGCGTGTCAGCGGCAAGGCCAGCAGTGCCAGTGCCGCCAGGCTGAGGTAGCAGACTGACAGGCCATGGCGTGCGAACATCCCGGGCAGCAGTGCCAGGCCCACAGCGCCGAGCACCAGTTGCCCGAGCAGCCACAACCCGTACACGCGGCTGGGGTTGGGCAGGCTGGCGGCGCTGGCCATGCACAGGATCATCAGCGAGCCGCCGCCCAGGGCGGTGACAAAGCGCAGCGCCAATAGCAGCGGGTAACTGGCCACGGTAGCGGAGGCGATGTTGCCAGCGATGAACAGCAGCGCTGCGAGGAGGGCGGCACGGCGTGGGGCGATGCGTTTCAGCCAATACCAGGCCGGCAGTGTTGCCAAGCTCATGGCGCCGAGTTCGGCGCTGAACAGCCGGCCTGTCTGCACGGGATCGAGTGCGAGCTGGCTGGCCAGTTGTGCGGCTACTGCAGGTGCGGTCATCAGCAGCGAGGGGGTGAGGGCGGCAAACACGACGATGGCGGCCAGACCGAGGCGGCTGGCGGGTAGCGCGGTGGTGGCATCGAGGGTGGTAGGCATGAGCCCGGGCTCCACTGTGGACAGGGAGCCAGTTTCGGCAAGCCGGCTGGCGGGTGGTATCCCGCAGATGAACCAGTGTGGCGGGTGCTACGCGGTCTGTGGGGGACCAACTGTCTGGTGCTGCCTGGAGTGGCCTCATCGCCGGCAAGCCGGCTCCCACAGGGGCAGCGCATGGCTTGAGGTCGATGCAGTCGAGGTGGTGCGGCTTTACCCGCGGACACCGGCGCAGCCGGTGCCATCCACCGCTTTGTATTCTTCGCGGCTAAAGAATCCCGTAGGTCAGGCGAAGCGCTCGAAGCGGTAGGGCGTCGGGTCGATCAGTGGGGCAGATTGACACACCAGGTCCGCCGCCAGTTGCCCGGCAGCCGGCGAGGTGCCGAAGCCATGCCCGGAAAAGCCGGTGGCCAGGGTCAGGCCGGGGATGCTGGCCACCGGGCCGATCACCGGGTTGGAGTCGGGGGTGACGTCGATCGTGCCGGCCCAGGCGCTGGCGATACGGGCCTGCCCGAACACCGGCCAGGCGGCCTTGAGGTTGCGCATGGCCTCGTTGTTGAGCGCCGGATTGGCCAGCGGGTCTTGTACCCGCACCCGCTCGAAGGGCGTGACATCGGTGGCCTTCCAGCGACGGGCCAGGGTCAGGTCCTTGAAGAAGTACTTGCCGAAGCTGATGCGCAGAAAGTCTCGCTGGGCACGCAGCTGCGGCAGGTAGCGCTTGCCCAGCAGCAGGTGATCAAGGGTAAGGAAGGCATCCAGCGCACCGCGCTGGGTGATGATGAAGCCGCCGTCCTTGTGCTTGCGGAAGGAAAAGTCCGGGGCACCGACAGCGATATCGGTCGGCCCGTCCATGGGCTCGGTGCGTAGCACGGAACAGGTCAGCGGCAACGTCGGCAGGTTGACGCCCAGGTTGCCGAGGAACTTGCGTGACCACAGGCCACCGGCCAGCAACACCTGGTCGCAACGGATTTCACCTTGCTCGGTGACTACCCCGCTGACACGCCCGGCAGCGGTAGCCAAGGTGCGCACCGCACAGTTCTCCACAATGACCGCGCCTTTGGCCATTGCCGCACGGGCGATGGCGCTGGCGGCCAGGGTTGGTTCAGCACGAGCGTCCGAGGGGGTGAAGATGCCACCCGCCCAATCCGCCTGGCCGCCCGGCACCATCTGGGCGATTTCACGCGCACTCAGCAGGCGCGAGTCCAGGCCCAGCGCCTCGACGCTTTTCAGCCAGCCTTCATGCATGCCCATCTGCGTGTCGTTGCGGCCGATGAACATGATGCCGGCCTGGCGATAGCCGACGTCGCTGCCCACCCGCCCGGGCATCTCGGCCCACAGCCGGTCGGCCGCCAGCGCCAGCGGGATGTCGTGGGCGTGGCGGTTGGTCTTGCGCACCCAGCCCAGGTTGCGCGACGACTGTTCGCCGGCGATGCGCCCCTTCTCCAGCACCACCACCGGGATGTTGCGTTCGGCGAGGGTCAGTGCGGCGGTGAGGCCGATGATGCCACCACCGATGATCACCACGGTGGTGGTGGCGGGGTGGTGGGCGCTGGTTTGCACAGGGGCGATCGTCGGAGACATGGCTTTACTCATTGTGGTTCGGGCAGGAGGAGTGCTCAGGGGCTGCCAGTGGCCTTACTGACCCAGGCGGATCATGGTCACTTGTGCTTGCCCCGCGCCGCGGTAGGCCGTGACTTCAAGCTCGACCTTGTACACGGTCGAGCCCAGCGGTGGGCAGGTGACCGTGGTGGCCGGGTCGATGCCGCGGAATTTTTCGCCAATCACGTCCATTACCCGTGGCACATCGGCCGGGTCCTGGATGAACACCCGCGAGTTGATCACGTCGGCCAGGCTGGCATCGACCGCAGCCAGGGCGGTTTCGATGTTGGCGAACACCTGGTGGGTCTGCTCGATCACGTCTTCCGGAATGAGCTGGGTCTGCGGGTTGCGCCCGGCGGTGTTGGACACATGAATCCAGTTGTCCACCGCCACCAGGCGGGAGTAGCTGGCCATGTCTTCGAACTTGGAGCCGGTTTTCAGTTTGATGATCTGGGTCATTGGGCCTTGCCTTGTTGTCTGGTGGTTGGGGATCAGCTGAGAACGGGGGTTTCCCAGAGGTTGAGCTTCACGCCGATGCCTTGCTCGAGCGCCTTGCGGTACACCACGGTGCCCCAGGCCACGTCCTCGACGGGCATGCCACCCACCGACATCAGGATGATTTCGTCGTCATGCAGGCGGCCCGGTGCGTCACCGCTGATGATCTTGCCGATGTCTTCCACTTGCTCGGCGGCCAGCTTGCCTTCGGCGATCATGTCCATGAAGCGCACGCCCACCAGCGGCACATGGTTGTGCGCGGGCTTGGGCAGCTCTTCGAACCAGGCTTCGTAGAGGCCGGTGTTGTCCACCACCTTGCGCACGTCGGCCAGCTCCATGCCGGCATCGATGCTGCAAGGCGCCGGCATGGCCAGGAATGCGCCAGGCTTGACCCACTCGCGGCGCACCAGCGGGTACTGGCTGGGGTCACCGACTTCGCCGGAGCTGCAGTAGCTGACCAGGTCGGAGCCGCGCACCACTTCTTCCAGGGTTGCCACTACTTGCACGTTGGTGATTTGCGGGAAGCTGGTTTTCACCCAGGCGACGAAGGCATCAAGGTTCTTCTGGCCACGGCCCTTGATCTTGATGGTGTCGATCAGCGGGCAGACGGCCATGAACGCGGCGACCGTGGTCTTGCCCATTACCCCCGGGCCGGCCAGGCCGATGACCTTGGCGTCCTTGCGCGCCAGGTAGCGGGCACCGACGCCTGGGATTGCGCCGGTGCGGTAGGCCGACAGCAGGTTGGCCGACATGTGCGCCAGTGGTGCACCGGTGTCGGCATCGTTGAGGGTGAACATCAGGATCGAGCGCGGCAGGCCCTTCTCGCGGTTGGCGATGTTCGAGCCGTACCACTTGGCGCCTGCGGTCTGGAAGTTGCCACCGAGGTACGCCGGCATCGCCATCATGCGCCGGTCGGCGGTGGGTTTGGGCATGTTTGGGAACGGCGAGTGCTCGGGGAAGGTGATCATCGCGCCGTGCGAATCGCTGTTCGGGCCGGCCATGCGGTAGTCGCCCTGGTACAGCAGGCCGAACATTTCTTCCATGGTGTCGACGCAGGCTGGCATGTCGGTGACGCCGGCGCGGATCATGTCCTGCTCGGACAGGTAGATGAAGTCAATTCTGGTATCGAGGGTCATGGCGGGTCTCGCAGGGCTGGCTGCCGTCGGATTTGTTGTTGGTTTCGAGGCAACCAGTTTCGCTAACGACTGGTAGGTCGTCTTGTGCCTGCCTGCCAGCCGAGTTGACCGTCAGTGCCAGCGCTTCAATGGCCGGCGAGCGAGAAGCTGGCGGGGGTGTCGCGCAGGCTCAGGGCGGTCAGCAGGCACACCACCAGGGTGCACAGGGCCAGCAGCGCGGCCCACGCGGTCGGGCCGAGGTTGAGCACTACTGCGGCTAGCGGTGCCGCGCCGGCAGACACCGACAGCTGGATGGCACCCAGCAGCGCGGCAGTGGAGCCCAGTGCCTTTTCCTGCGAGGCCATGACCAGCGACATCAGCGTCGATTCGGCTATACCTAAGCCGAACAGCGCCAGCACCATGCCGCCGGCCACACTGGGCAGCCCCAGGCCGGTCAGTGCGCCGAGCAGGCTGATGCAAGTGCCGCCGGCCATGCACAGCACGCCCAGGCGGGTCAGGCTGTTCAGGCCCAGGCGGCTGATCAGGCGGCTGGCGGCCATGGCGCCGAACAGGATCGACACGCCGGTGGCGCCGAACAACAGGCCGAAGGCCTGGGCGTTCAGGCCGTAGTGGGCCTGATACACCAGGGTGGCACCGCCGATGTAGGCGAACAGGAAGAAGAACACGGCAGCCACGGCCAGGGTCGGGCGCAGGAAGCGGTGGTCGCCGAGGATTGCCAGGTACGTGCGGCAGGCGTGGCCCAGATGCAGCGGTTCGCGTTTGTTGGCGGGCAGGGTTTCCGGCAGGTTCAGCAGGCTGTTGGCGAACACCGCCAGGCCCATGCCGGCAAGCACCAGCATCACTGCTCGCCAGCCAAAATGCGCGTCGATCACACCGCCCAGGGCCGGTGCCAGAATCGGCGCCACGCCTTCGATGGTCATCAGCAGGGCGAACAGTTTGGTGGCGGCCACGCCCTGGCTGACATCACGCACCATGCTCATGATAACCACCAGGGTCAGCGCGCTGCCCAGGCCCTGGAAGAAGCGCAGCACGATCAGCGTGTCGAGGCTGGGTGCTGCGGCTGCGCCCAGTGAGCAGAGGGTGAACAGCAACAGGCCGGCCAGCAACGGTTTGCGCCGGCCATAGGCGTCGACGATGGGGCCGAAAATCAGCTGGCCGGCGCCCATGGCCAGCAGGAAGAAGGTCAGCGTCAGCTGTACGCGGGTGAAGCTGGCCTGATAGTGGCTGGCGATTTCCGGCAGGCTCGACAGGTACATGTCGACGGCGGATGGGCCAAGGGCGCCGACCAGGCCTAGGCCCAGGGCGAAGCGGAAAGGTAGCGGGGGGGAGGGATCTTCTTGCATGGTTTTCTCTGGCTGATTTTTCGCCTACCGGTCGGTAGGTTGGCGAATTTTATGTGCCGGGCCGGGCAAGGTCAAATCCTTCAGGAAGCCCTGCGGTCCTTGTGTGGGCAACTGTCTTGCTGAAGGTTCAAGGCTTGCGCAATCCTTGTGGGAGCGGCCTTGTGTCGCGAAAGGGCCGCAGAGCGGTCCCAGCCATTTATGCTGTGAGGCTGAAATTCTGGGGCCGCGTTGCGGCCCTTTCGCGACACAAGGCCGCTCCCACAAGGACCGCGTTGATGCGGTTTAGAACGGCACAGCCACCGTCAACTGGCTGTAAACGTTGGTGCCATTCCCCCCCACCTGGTTGCCGCCATTGCTTTCGTCCTTGCGCGGCTGGTACAGCCCCACCAGCGGGCTGATGATCAGGTGCTCGCTGACTGCCCATTCCACATACAGGTCCAGCTCCCGGGCATCGAGGTTGAGGCTGTCGCGGGTACGCACGGTGTCGAAGTCGAAATACAGCGCGCCGACCGTGAGGTTTTCCAGCGGCGTGGCTTTCACACCCACATGGTGGATGCCGGTGTTGCTGTTGAACGGGCCGGCGTAGTTGGCCGCGACTTCACCCTGGAACCAGGTGCCGTAACCGCTGGACAGGCCGCTGAACAGCGGGTCCCAGCCCGCCGAATAGCGGGTATAGCGGTAGGTGACCTGCGGCGCCCAGGGCAGGTCGGCGAAGGTGTAGCCGGCCTGCAGGTACCAGGCTTGCTCGGGGCCGTCGGTCTTGTCCTGCCAGGCGTATTCGAAGGCGAAGCTGGCATTGTCGATGCCGGCGTTGCCTTCGCCCCGCGCGCTGTACACGTCCATGCCTTCGCGGGCTTTCTGGAACTCGCTGGCCCATTGGTCGGTGACGTCGATGCCATGAATCCAGGTCAGGCCCAAGGTGCCCAGCGCATGGGTGTAGTCCAGCGTACCGGCGGCCAGCTCGGTTTCGGCCTGGGCGCGGTTGTCGGATTTCAGCCACAACAGGCTGCCATGCAGGCCATCGCTGCCACCCAGGCGCAGCATGGCCGTGCGATCGAAGGCATGGCGGGCGGCCAGGTAGTAGGCGCCGCCGCGGTTCAGGGCGCCATCGGCCACGCCATTGCCCAGGTTGGGGCCGTCGTCGTTGATCAGGAAGCCACTGCCCAGGCGGATGGTCTGGCGGCCTGCGGAAACATCCACGCCATCTTTGCCCAGCACTGGGAACAGGTCGCCTGAGCGCCAACCGAGGAAGGCGTCCTCGATCTTGGTGGTGCGTTCGCTACCGTCGGTATTGCCGGCTGCATCGCCATCGCCCCAGGTGGCTGAGCTGACCCAGTTCAGGCTGCCATACAGCGTGCCGTTGCCGGCCAGGCCCTGGTCACCGCTTAGGCCATATTTGATAAAGCCTTCGCGCCAGGTGGAACCACCTGCAGTGCCGTCGTAGTTCTTGCGGCTGTTGAACATGCCCCATACCGCCAGCATGTCAGCGTTCAGGTGGCTGTCTTCGTCGGCGTACAGCTCATAGGCCGGCGCGGCCTGGCTGGCCAGCAAGGTTGCCAGGGCCAGGCTGGACAGCGTCTGTGGTTTGACCATTTACACATCCCTCGATTGTTCTCGGCCACCTGCATGGCGACCTTCGTTGTTCGGGGGCTCCCTCGGACTGGCGAGGGGCCATCGCGGTTGGCGGCGATGGCCTATTAGGGCGTGTGCGGTGGGGCGGGGTCTTGTTCGTGGCTGCCAAGGCGTTTGCACGCCTTGGCCAGAGGCGGGGTCAGTAGCGGATCATCACCGACTTCAGTTCGGTGAAGTCATCGATGAACGCCGAGCCGAACTCGCGGCCAATGCCGGAAGCCTTGATGCCGCCGAACGGCACGGCCGGATCGAGCAGGGTGTGCATGTTCACCCACAAGGTGCCGGCCTGGATCTGCGGGATCATGCGCATGGCCTTGCCCAGGTCGTTGGTCCACAGGCTGGCGCTGAGGCCGTAGGGCGAGGCGTTCATCAGTTGCAGCAGTTCGTCTTCGTCGTCATACGGCAGGAAGGTTGCCACTGGGCCAAAGGTTTCCTGGTTAAGCAGGGTGTCGCTGGGTGACTTGGCGAGGATCACCGTGGGCTCGACGAAGCAGCCGGGGCCGTCGCCCAGGGTGCCGCCGTGAATGATCTGGCTGCCTTCGGCACGGGCAATGGCGAACAGTTCGGCCAGCTTCTGCTGGTGCGGCTTGTTGGCCACCGGGCCGAACTGGGTGGCTTCGTCCAGCGGCGAGCCGATTTTCAGCTGGCCCAGGCGCTGGGACAGGGCGTCGAGCAGCGGGTCGATGCGCGAACGGTGCACGTAAAAGCGCTCGCCAGCGGCGCAGATTTGCCCCGAGTGCAGGAAGCCGGCCTCGATGATGCCGTCCACCGCCTTGTCGGTTGCCACGTCGGGCAGGAAGGCCACTGCGTTCTTGCCACCCAGTTCCAGCGTTGCGCGGGTCAGCTTGGCACCCATGGCGGCCTGGCCAACGGCGATGCCGGTGGGTACGGAGCCGGTGAACGAGACTTTGTCGGTGCCTTCGTGCTCGATCAGTGCCTTGCCCACCAGGCCGCCACCGGTCAGCACGTTCAGGGCCCCGGCCGGCAGGCCCGCTTCGGTGGCCAGTTCGGCTATGCGCAGCAACGTCAGCGGGGTGAACTCGCTGGGTTTGAGGATAATGCTGCAGCCGGTGGTCAGGGCCGAGGCCAGCTTCCAGATAGCGATCATGGTGGCGAAGTTCCACGGCACGATGCCTACCACCACACCGATCGGTTCGCGCAGGGTGAAGGCGCTGTAGCGCTCACCGGCAAACGAGGGCAGTGACGGGGTGATGGTCTGGCCGGTGATCTTGGTTGCCCAGCCGGCGTAGTAGCGCAAAAAATGCGCGGCCTGCTCTACTTCGAAGGCACGGGAAATGCCGATCAGCTTGCCGGACTGCAAGGTCTCCAGTTGCGCCAGTTCCTCGCGGTTGGCTTCCAGCAGGTCGGCCAGCTTGAACAGCACCGCGGCGCGGGCGGCGGGGCTGGTGTGCGCCCAGGTGCTGAAGCCTTGGCGCGAGGAGCTGACGGCATGGTCGATGTCGGCCTGGTTGGCGTCGGCGATGTGGGCGATGGTCTGGCCGTTGGCCGGGTTGACCACGGCGATTTTCGCAGAGGATTGGCTGGCCAGGGTCTGGCCGTGAATGAACACGCCATGCTCTCTGGCCAGGAAGGCGGTGACGGCGGGGAGGAGGGTGATGTCGCTCATGCGAACTCCGGGGGCAGGTGGAGCATGGAGCATAGAGAGCGGGCAAGGCGGGTGCTTGCGTCTGCGTGACAGCGGCATGACTGAGGCTGCCAAGGCTTTGGTCAGCCTTGCGCGGTCCCTTGTAGGAGCGGTGTTGTGTTCGGAGGCGATGGCTGGCAGCCAGCAACAAACCCGGCGGCAGCCATTGGCAAGACGCCCTGCCGCCCGCAGCGCACAGTAACCACTCGTTCAACGCCACAAAAACAAGCCGGGGCATAACGATGTCACTCAATAACAAGCTCACCGAGCACCTCAACCGCGGCACGGTCGGTTTCCCCACCGCACTGGCCAGCACCGTCGGGCTGATCATGGCCAGCCCGGTGATCCTCACCGCCACCATGGGCTTCGGCATCGGCGGCAGCGCCTTTGCCGTGGCCATGGTGATTGCCGCACTGATGATGCTGGCGCAGTCCACCACCTTTGCCGAGGCGGCGTCGATCCTGCCGACCACAGGCTCGGTGTACGACTACATCAACTGTGGCATGGGCCGCTTCTTCGCCATCACCGGTACGCTGTCGGCCTACCTGATCGTGCATGTGTTTGCCGGTACCGCCGAAACCATCCTCTCGGGGGTCATGGCGCTGGTGAACTTCGAGCACCTCAACACCCTGGCCGAATCCGCCGGTGGCTCATGGCTGCTGGGGGTGTGCTTCGTGCTCGCATTCGCGGTGCTCAATGCCTTTGGCGTCAGCGCCTTCAGTCGAGCCGAAGTGGTACTCACCTTTGGCATGTGGACCACCTTGATGGTGTTCGGCGTGCTGGGCCTGATCGCCGCCCCGGCGGTGGAACTGGACGGCCCGTTCGGCGTATCGCTGGTAGGCACCGACCTGATGACCATTTTGTCGCTGATCGGCATGGCCATGTTCATGTTCGTCGGCTGCGAGTTCGTCACGCCGCTGGCCCCCGAGTTGCGCCGCTCGGCCTGGGTGTTGCCACGGGCCATGGCGCTGGGGCTGTTCGGCGTGGCCAGTTGCATGTTCATCTACGGTGCAGCGATGAAGCGCCAGGTGGAGAACGTGGTGCTCGATGCCGCCAGCGGTGTGCACCTGCTGGACACGCCCATGGCCATCCCGCGCTTCGCCGAGCAGGTGATGGGCGATATCGGCCCGGTGTGGCTTGGCATCGGCTTCCTGTTCGCCGGGGCAGCGACCATCAACACGCTGATGGCCGGCGTGCCGCGCATTCTCTACGGCATGGCGGTCGATGGTGCACTGCCAAAGGTATTCACCTACCTGCACCCGCGCTTCAAGACACCGCTGCTGTGCATCCTGGTGGTGGCGTTGATCCCTTGCCTGCATGCCTGGTACCTGGGCGGCAACCCGGACAACATCCTGCACCTGGTGCTGGCCGCCGTGTGCGCCTGGAGCACCGCCTATTTGCTGGTGACGCTGTCGGTGGTGATCCTGCGCATTCGCCGCCCGGACCTGCCGCGTGCCTACCGCTCGCCGCTGTTCCCGCTGCCACAGATCATCTCCAGCAGCGGCATCCTGATCGGCATGGCGTTCATCACGCCACCGGGCATGAACCCGGCCGATGTCTATGTGCCGTTTGCCATCATGCTTGGCGCTACGGCAGCCTACGCATTGTTCTGGACGCTGTGCGTGCAGAAGGTCAACCCGTTCAAGCCGGCGCGGGTCGAGGATGTGCTGGAGAAGGAGTTCGCCGCCGAGCCGGGCCACGTCGTGGAGCCTATGCAGCATGATCAGAAGTTTGCGTGAACGGCTGCTGGCCCCGCGGGCGCCCGCCGGCTACCGCCCCGGGGCCACGCTCGCGTGCCTGGCGCGCAACCTGGGGCAACAGGGCATAACGCAGGCCGGGGTGCTCCACGACCCTGCGCAGGGCTGGCGGGCTGCGGTGCACGAACGCGTCGAAGCGCACCTGCTGATGCACATTGTCACCTGCGAATTCCAGTTGCAGCTGCCCGCCCCACAAGGGGGCGAGGTCAGCCTGGAGCTGCGCCATACCGGTGCGCTGCGCCGTACCGGGCTGGCCTGTGTGTATTGCAACGGCGACCGGGCACGCTTTGCGCAACTGCGTGAGCGGTTGCTGCAGCACGCAGCGCTGGTGACGGCGCTGATGCCGCTGGACTTCAAGCGCCTGACCCTGGTTTGCCGCGATGGCCAATGGTTGCTGACGCTGGAGCACATGGGCGGCAGCGAAGTGGTCAACCGCATGCCGGCGTTCCGCCGTTACATTCCGATCAGCCCGCAGCAGCGGGCGCACCTGATGGCCAGCCTGGCTCAGTTCAGCCGTTTGCTTCCTGCCCTCTGACGCAGCTTGGCACATGCCTTGCTGTGTCTAGCGACAAATGATGACAGTTGTATGCGCATCGATAACATGTTAACAATGTGCGCATAACAACAAATCCTGCGTCGAGGGCAGCCATGCATACTCAACAATCCAACCGTCAGGGGCTGGAACGCTGGACCACGGCCATGCAGCAGATCTGTGGCCGTTTCGAGACGGAGCTTGCGTCAAATCACTCGCTGTTCATCGGCGAGGTCTCCACCTTTTCCCGCGCAGGCTTGCCGCTGGCCAACCTGCGCACCAACGCCGGCAACATCCGCCGGCTGGGTGAAAACCCCAGCCTTGATGACGACCAGCATTGCTTCCTGGTCAGCCAACGTGCGGGGCATTCGACCGTATCCCAGGGCGGCATGCAGGTGAACCTGGCGCCGGGCGAGTTGCTGTTGATGGATTCGGTGGGGCGTTGCGAGATTGCCCCTAGCGGTTTGATCGAGCATGTCTCGCTGGCCCTGTCGCGCGAGCAGGTGCGCAAATATGTGCAGGGCAGTGGCCCGATGTTTGGCAAGATCTCGTCGAGCAATGCCTGCGGGCGCATGCTGCATGTGCTGATGGACCAGTTGTGCAAGGACGGCAACGTGAGCGGCGATTGCGCCCAGGGCGATGCGCTGCAGACCGCCTTCATTGCGTTGCTGGAGCCTGGGTTCGAACGCAATGGCGAGGCGCCGGGCAACCTTGGGGCGTTGAGCGGTGCCAACCTGCGTGGCTATGTGCAGCAGGTGATCGACGAGTCGTTGTCTCAGCCTGGGCTGACCCCGGCCAACCTGGCCGAACGCCTGAACATTTCGGTGCGCCACCTGTACCGGTTGTTCGAGGAGCAGGGCGATAGCGTATGCCGCTATATTCAGCGGGCGCGCCTGAAGCGCAGTGCCGATGACCTGGCCAACCCGTTCTTCAGGGGCGAGTCGATAACCTCGATTGCCTACAAATGGGGGTTTACCGACTCGGCGCATTTCAGCCGCTCGTTCAAGAAGCAGTTCGAACGTTCGCCGAAGGATTACCGCGCTCAGGCCACCGCCAGGTAATGCTTGACGAACGACTCGCTCAGCACTTCCCACAGTACCGGCGTGCCCTTGGTCACGAACCAGGCATCACCCGCTTTGTAGCGGGTGACCTGGCCGGTGGATTCATCGGTCAGCTGGATCTCGCCCGTGACGATCACCGCCTGTTCGTCGAACGGGTAAACCATGCGGAACTTGCCGCGCGTGGTGCCAAAATAAGCGCTGCTGACGGCGTCATCCGGCGCGCCGTAGGTCATCTTGCCAAAGGCTTTTACCTCGCCTTCGAGGATTTCCGAGCCCAGGTCGGCAACGCTGCCCCAGGCATCGAGTTCAGAAAGTTGTACGCCTTGCTTGGCGGCGGTAAGGGTCATGGCAGTTCTCCAGGGTTGAGTCAAAAATGTTCAACGGCGGCCGTTGAAGTAGCCCGACAGCTGGTGCACGGTCTTGCCGGCGGTGAGTAGCAGCGGGCGCAGGTGGTCCTTGCCAAGCATGCGTGCATGCTTCACCGAGCTGACCAGGTCGTAGCGCCTGGAGCCTTCAAGCATGCCTTCGGCGAGGATCTTGCAAATGATGTGGCTAGGGGTAACGCCAAAGCCGGAGTAGCCCTGTACGTAGAAGGCATTGGGCCGTTGGCTGAGGGTGCCGAGCTGCGGGAACAGGTTGGCGCTGGTGGCCATCGGGCCGCCCCAGGCCAGGTCGATGCGCACGTCCTTGAGGTAGGGGAAAATCTTCAGCATCAGGGCGCGGTTCCAGGCCTTCAGGTCCAGCGGGATGTGCTCGATGAAGGGGGTGGCGGCGCCGAACAGCAGGCGATTCTCGCGGGTGACCCGGTAGTAGTCGATCACCGGACGAATGTCGCTGTAGGCGCCACGGATCGGGCTGATGCGTTCGATCAGTTCGTCTGGCAGCGGCTCGGTCATCATCTGGAAGGCGTAGGTATTGATGGTGCGCGCGTGCAGTTCGGGTTCCAGCTTGTTGAGGAAGCTGTCACAGGCCCACAGCAGTTTGCTGGCGCGCACCGAACCGCGGCCGGTGCGCACCTTGATGCGCTCGCCGTAGGTCACCTCCAATGCCGGGCTGTGTTCGAAGATGCGTGCGCCATGGCCGACCAGTGCCTGCGCTTCGCCGAGCAGCAGGTTGAGGGAATGCACATGGCCACCGCCCATGTGCAGCAGTGCGCTGCTGTAGGCATTGCTGCCGATGATCTGGCGCACTTCACTGCCGCCGAGAAAGCGGATTTCGTCGCGCGTATTGATCGCCTTGAATTCCTTTTCCCACTTGCGCAGGGTCTGTTCCTGGCGGCTGTTGAAGCCCATGTAGCCGTAGCCATGGCAGAAGTCGGCGTCGATGGCGTAGCGGGCGATGCGGTCCTTGATGATGCCGGCGCCCAGTTCGCTGATCTCGAAAATCTCCCGCACACCCTGGTCGCCGACACTGCTGCGGATCTTTTCCAGGTCGTGGCCGATGCCTGCCATGATCTGTCCGCCGTTGCGCCCGGTGCCGCCATAGCCCAGGTAGCGGGCTTCCAGCACGACGATATTGGTCACGCCCTGTTCCGCCAGCTCCAGTGCGGTGTTGATACCGGAGAAGCCGCCACCGATGACCACCACATCGGCCTCGATGTCGCTTTCCAGGGTGGGGAAGCTGAGGTTGTACTTCTTGGTCGCCGAGTAATAGGTGGGGCTCTCGAGGGTGATCATGGCGCAGCCTGCTGAATTGGAATTGTGATAGGGCCGTTTTGCGGGGCGCTGGCACATGCGGCCATTGAGCGCCTGTCGCTTGGTAGCTGTCTTGTTCTTGCCTGCCAACGCGTGTATCCAGCCTGCCAGGCGCAACCGGCGGCTGGCATTGCTACCTGGAAATGGGTAGAAATCATTCTATTAATGTATTAATGATTATGCACTGGCATACTCGCCGGTTTGCAATTTCCAGCCCTCCCGAGCAAGCATGAGCACACCAAGACCCTCCCTGACCCTGACCTTGCTGCAGGCGCGTGAAGCCACCATGGCGTTTTTCCGCCCGGCATTGAATGCCCATGAACTGACCGAGCAGCAATGGCGGGTGATCCGCATCCTGCGCCAGCAGGGCGAACTGGAAAGCCATCAGCTGGCCGACTTGGCCTGCATTCTCAAACCAAGCATGAGCGGGGTGCTCAAGCGCCTGGAGCGCGATGGCATCGTGGCGCGGCGCAAGTCGCCGGAAGACCAGCGTCGGGTGTTCATCGACCTGACCGAGGCGGGGCAGCAGGCATTCCTGGCGATGAGTGCGGAAATGGCGCGCAACTACGACAAGATCCTCGCCCAGTTCGGCGAGGACAAGCTGCAGCAGCTGATGCAGCTGCTGGATGAAATGAAGAAAATCAAACCCTGACGCGCCAGGCGTCAGCGCTGCAGTGACAGCGAGTCGTCGAGCAGTTTCAGCAATGCTGTCGCGCGCCGTGCGTAGGCGGCCGGGGTGGCGTACATCAGCTCTACATGCAGGCTGTCGATGATGCCCAGGTAGGCATCGGCATACACCGCCAGTTGCTCATCGGCCCAGCGCTGGCGAACCTGCAGGGCCTGGCAGAAGCCCTCGCGCACGCCATCCAGGTACTTTTCAAAGCCCGAGGTCACAATCGCCTTGATCTCGGTCGGCGGCAGGAACGCCGTGCGCAGCACGAAGCGCAGTTCGGCCGAGTCGCGATAACGCTCGGCCAGGTGCAGCGCCAGCCAGTGGCCGGGTGCCAGGGCGTTGCGCTCTTCCTCGGCGAAGCCGTGTTCGACAAAGGCGGTTTCCTGCACCAGCGCCCGCTGGAACACCTCCACGAACAAGGCATCCTTGCTGGCGAAATGCGCGTACAGCGAGGCCTTGCGCATGCCGGCCAGCTGGGCGATTTCGTTTAGCGAAGAGGCGTCGTAGCCGTACTCGGCGAAGTGGCCGACGGCGGCATCGCACACCCGTAGCGCAGAGGGGGAAAGGTCTTTCAACAGCATCGCTCCGTCAGGGGCGCGGCGGGCCGCGCGCGTCTTGAGGGTGGGATTGTGGTGATCGAAAATGCACGGGTCAATGCCTGTTACGGGGCAATCTCTGCGAGCCATGGAAAGTGCAATGTTCCCCTCGTAACGTGCATTCCGCCGGCAAAACGCCAACCACATACTGAACGCGTCTTCGAATCCAATAAAAATGAGACCGTTCATGAACCAGCCAAACCCGCTTCTGGAAGACCTCAAATCAATCCTGCCAACCATCGCTGCCAATGCCATGCGGGCCGAGCAAGACCGCAGCGTGCCGGCAGAGAATATCGCCTTGCTGAAAAGCATCGGCCTGCACCGCGCTTTCCTGCCCAAGCAATACGGCGGCATGGAGATCAGCCTGCCGGAATTCGCCCAGTGCATCGCCCTGCTGGCGGGCGCTTGTGCCAGCACCGCCTGGGCCATGAGCCTGCTGTGCACCCACAGCCACCAGATGGCGATGTTCTCGCCCAAGCTGCAGCAGGATGTCTGGGGCAACGACCCGGACGCCACCGCCAGCAGCAGTATCGCGCCGTTCGGCCGCACCGAAGAGGTCGAGGGTGGCGTGTCGTTCAGTGGCGAAATGGGCTGGAGTTCCGGTTGCGATCATGCCGAATGGGCAATTCTCGGTTTCCGCCGCATGAACGCCGAAGGCACCCAGGATTACTGCTTTGCCGTCCTGCCGCGCAGCGACTATGAAATCCGTGATGACTGGTACGCCGTGGGCATGCGCGGCAGTGGCAGCAAGACCCTGATCGTGCGTGATGCCTTTGTGCCTGAGCACCGTATCCAGAAAGCCAAGGACATGATGGAGGGCAAGTCGGCGGGCTTTGACCTGTACCCCGACAGCAAGATCTTCTTCGCCCCGTACCGCCCGTACTTTGCCAGCGGCTTCTCCACCGTCAGCCTCGGTATTGCCGAGCGCATGCTCGAGGTGTTCCGCGAGAAGACCCGTAACCGCGTGCGCGCCTACACCGGTGCTGCCGTGGGCGCCGCCACCCCGGCGCTGATGCGCCTGGCCGAATCGACGCACCAGGTTGCTGCAGCGCGTGCGCTGCTGGAAAAGAGCTGGGCCGATATCGCCGAGCACAGCGCCCGCCATGAATACCCGTCACGCGGTACGCTGGCGTTCTGGCGTACCAACCAGGGCTACGCGGTGAAGATGTGCATCCAGGCCGTGGACCGCCTGATGGAAGCGGCCGGCGGCGGCGCCTGGTTCGAGAGTAACGAACTGCAGCGGCTGTTCCGCGACTCGCACATGACCGGTGCCCACGCTTACACCGACTACGACGTGTGCGCGCAAATTCTCGGCCGCGAGCTGATGGGCCTGGAGCCTGACCCGGCCATGGTCTGAGCCGGCCCTTGGCTGAACCACCCCACCTACAAGCACAACAACAAACAGGGCAGGCCGGCTGGCCTGCCCGGGAGTCTTGCATGTCCAATGAAACCTTCGATTCACGTGCCTTCCGCCGCGCCCTGGGCAACTTCGCCACCGGCGTGACTGTGGTGACAGCCGCTGGCCCCAGTGGCCGCAAGGTCGGCGTCACTGCCAACAGCTTCAACTCAGTGTCGCTGGACCCGGCGCTGATCCTGTGGAGCATCGACAAGCGCTCCACCAGCCATGAAGTGTTCGAAGAGGCCTCGCACTTTGCCGTGAACATTCTGGCTGCTGACCAGATCGACCTGTCGAACAATTTCGCCCGGCCCAAGGAAGATCGTTTTGCCGGGATCGATTATGAAACCGGCGCTGGCGGCGCACCATTGCTCGCCGACTGCGCGGCGCGCTTCGAGTGTGAAAAGTACCAGCAGCTGGACGGTGGCGATCACTGGATCCTGGTGGGCAAAGTGGTGGCGTTCGATGATTTCGGGCGTTCGCCGCTGCTGTACCACCAGGGTGCCTATTCGATGGTGCTGCCGCACACCCGCATGACCCCGCGTGCCGAAGGGCAGGCGCAGAGCAGCCACTTCCAGGGCCGATTGCAGCACAACCTGTACTACCTGATGACCCAGGCCCTGCGTGCGTACCAGGCTGACTACCAGCCGCGCCAATTGTGCACCGGCTTGCGTACCAGCGAGGCGCGCATGCTGATGGTGCTGGAGAACGATGCCGGGCTGAGCCTGAACGACCTGCAACGTGAAGTGGCGATGCCGGCGCGGGAGATTGACGAGGCAGTGGCCAACCTCAAGCGCAAGGGGCTGATTGCCGATGACGAGGGCAGGGTGCGGTTGTCGGTGAAGGGCGTGGATGAGACCGAGGCACTGTGGACGATTGCCAGGGAGCAGCAGGACAAGGTGTTTGGGCAGTTCAGTGAAGAGCAGCTGGATACCTTCAAGACGGTGCTTAAAGCGCTGATCAACATTTGAGCCCAGGATTGCGCTGTATCTGAATCCAGCACAAAACCTGTGGGAGCAACTGTCTTGCTCAATTTCTAAAAGCTGGCGCGATCCCTGTGGGAGCGGGCTTGCCCGCGAACACGGGCGAAGCCCGTGCCATCCACGCAGGTGCCTCAGTACACACCACCCCCAGCATTGCCAACCACCGGGGTATCCTTGAACTTGCCCGCCAACTCGCGCAACCCGCGCATCAGCACCGTGGTATCCACCCCCACTGCCACAAACGTCGCGCCCAGTTCGATGTAGCGCCGCGCCAGCTTCTCGTCCGCGCTGAGAATGCCGGCAGCCTTGCCAGCCTTGCCAATCCGCACGATCGCGTCTTCAATCGCCGCCTGTACCTCCGGGTGCCCAGGGGTACCCCGGTGCCCCATCGCCGCACTCAGGTCAGCCGGCCCGATGAACACCCCATCGACACCGTCCACGGCAACAATTTCGTCCAGGTTGGCCAGGCCTTGCTTGTTCTCGATCTGCACCAGCAGGCACATCTGTTCGTCAGCCTGGTCCAGGTAACCGGCAATGCTGTTCCAGCGCGAAGCCCGTGCCAGAGCGCTCCCCACGCCACGAATGCCTTTGGGCGGGTAATGCATGGCGCTGACCAGCTGACGCGCCTGCTCGGCACTTTCCACCATCGGCACCAGCAAGGTCTGCGCGCCAATATCCAGCACCTGCTTGATCAGCGCGGTATCGCCGATCACCGGGCGGATCACCGCCTGGCTGGGGTAGGGTGCCACCGCCTGCAATTGCGCGAGCATGCCGCGCAGGTCGTTGGGCGCGTGCTCGCCGTCGATCAACAGCCAGTCGAAACCGGCATTGGCCGCCAGCTCGGCGCAGTAGGCGTCGGCCAGGCCGAGCCACAGGCCGATCTGCGGCTCACCGCTGCGCAGGCGTTGCTTGAAATGGTTGATGGGCATGTCCATGGGCAGGTCCTCAAACGAAGCGGCAGGCAATCGAGCCGAGCATGTCGTAGTCGACGTGGAAAGTGTCGCCAGGGCGTGCGGCCACCGGGCGGGTGAACGAGCCACCGAGGATGATCTGCCCTGGCTGCAGGGTGACGTCGTACGGCGCCAGCTTGTTGGCCAGCCACGCCACACCTTTTGCTGGGTGATTGAGCACGGCGGCGCTGACCCCGGATTCTTCGATCACACCATTGCGGTAAAGCACTGCCGGCACCTTGCGCAGGTCGATCTCGGTAGGGCGTACAGCGCGGCCGCCCATGACCACACCGGCGTTGGCCGCGTTGTCGGAAATGGTATCGAACACCTTGCGCGTGGCCTGGGTTTGCGGGTCGACCTGCTGGATGCGTGCGTCGATGATTTCCAGCGCCGGGATCACCCACTCGGTGGCGTCCAGCACGTCGAACACGGTGACGTTGGGGCCTTTCAGCGGCTTGCCGAGAATGAACGCCAACTCCACTTCCACACGCGGCACGATGAAGCGCTCGAAGGGGATGTCGCTGCCCTCATCGAACAGCATGTCGTCGAGCAGGGCGCCGTAGTCGGGTTCGTTGATGTTCGACGACACCTGCATGGCGCGCGAAGTCAGGCCGATCTTGTGGCCGACCAGCTTGCGCCCGGCAGCGATCTTTTTCGCTACCCAGGCGCGCTGGATGGCGTAGGCGTCTTCGATGGTGATGCCAGGTTGCTCCAGCGAGAACTGGCGCACTTGCTCGCGGGAGCGTTCGGCCTGGTCGAGGCGTTCGGCGGCTTGTTGAATGAAAGCGTTGTCTAGCATGGTGACAGCCTCTTGATTCAGGGATTGACGATGGCGGCCCGGGTGCGCAGCACCAGCAGGCCGCCCAGGGCGATGAACACGGCGAGTACGTACAGCGCCAGGCTGGCGCTGTGGGTGGTGTCGCGTACCCAGCCGATGAAGTAGGGGGTGAAGAACGAAGCGATGCTGCCCAGCGAGCTGATCAAGGCGATGCCAGCGGCCTGGGTGCGGGCATTGAGGAATGCCGGTGGCAGTTGCCAGAACATCGGCAGCGCAGCGCTGGCACCCATGCCGGCCAAGACCAGGCCGGCCATTACCGGCATAGCCTGCTCGGGGGCAATGGCGGCAATGGCGATGCCGGTGGCGGCCATCAGCAGCGGCACGCACAGGTGCCAGCGGCGTTCGCGCCTGCGGTCGCTGGAGCGGCCGCAGGCCAGCATGAACACGCAGCCGGCCAGGTACGGCACGGCGCTGAGCAGGCCGACACTGGCGTCGCTGCCGACCCCGGCGCTGTGGATCAGGCTGGGCATCCAGAACGCCAGGGTGTTCACCGCCAGCATCACCGCGCAGTACACCGCCACCAGCAGCCACAGCGCGCGGCTGGCGAAGATGGCGCCGAACGAGGTAACCGGTTTGCGCTGTTCCTCTTCGCCGAACTGGGCGCGCAGCGAGGCTTTTTGCTGATCGCTCAGCCAGCGCACCTTCTCGAAATGTTCCGGCAGCACCGCCAGCACCACCAGGCCCAGCAGCACCACCGGCGCGCCTTCAAGCAGGAACATCCACTGCCAGCCGCGCAGCCCGCCAGTGTCGTGCATGAAGGCCAGGATCGCCCCCGACACCGGCCCGCCGACCACCCCGGCCAACGGCACGGCAATGGCGAACAGTGCGGTTACCTGGGCGCGGCGCCCGGCCGGGTACCAGCGGTTGAGGTACACCAGGATGCCCGGGAAGAACCCGGCTTCGGCCGCGCCCAGGGCAAAGCGCAGCAGGTAGAACGCGCTGCTGCTTTCGATCAGCAGCATGCCGGTCGACAACAGCCCCCACACCACCATCAGGCAGGCGATCCAGCGGCGCGGGCCGACCCGGTCGAGCATCAGGTTGCTGGGTACGCCGAACAACGCATAGGCAATGAAGAACAGCCCGGCACCCAGGCCATAGACCGTGTCGGACAGGTGCAGGTCCTGGCTCATCTGCATCTTGGCGAAGCCGATGTTGATACGGTCCAGGTGGGCGAACAGGTAGCACACCAGCAACAGCGGCATCAGCCGCCAGGTGACTGCCCGGTGGGTACTGTCGGCCCGGTCAATGCGGGCCGTGCGCGGTGAGGCTTGTTCGAGTGTGCTCATGTTCTTGTACTTGTTTTGTAATGAGTCGGGAAGTGCCAGGCGCTAGCGGTTGAACAGCGGGTGCAAGGTGCTGTGCTTGGCGTCGTAGACCTGCGCGGTGCTGTGGTCGATCTGCACGGTGATGCCGATCGGGCGTTGTTGCAGCAGCGGGTCGAGGCGGGCCTTGAGCACCGCCAGCAGGTTGTCGCCGACTGCCTTGTGAACCTCGGCGCTGCGGCCGGTGGCCATGCGCAGGTTGGCGTACAGGAAACCGTATTCGCCCTTGCCGTCGGCCACCGCGCAGTGTGCGGCGGGGTAGGCCAGCACGCGGGTGCCGCCGGTGGGGAATACGGCTTTGCCGTCGCCGTCGCGCTGTTCCAGCATGGTGTCGGCCAGGGCGCGGCACAGGCCGGGGATGTCGGCGTCTTGTTCAAGGTCGGGGGTGTAGAGCAGAACCAGGTGCGGCATGCGGGGCCTCCTAGGTGAGGAAGGGCTGGCCACCCGCTTGGGCGGCCAGCAGCGAAACGAGGGTCACAGGCGGCTGGTGGACACCACCGCAGCCGGGTTGGCGGCCTGGGCTGCCGGGATGGCGCTGCCGTCTTGCGGGGTGACCGGGAAGATCGCGTTGATCTGGCCCGTGCCGGAAGAGCCGAAGTAGGGCGTGACCACCTCGGCCTTGCCGTCGTAGTCGGACCAGCCCAGCGCACCGAGCAGCATCGCCGTGTCGTGCATGAAGCCTTCGCCGTGGCCCTTGGCGGCGTACTCCGGGAGCATGCCGCAGAAGGCCTCCCACTCGCCGTCCTGCCACATTTGCACCACGCGGTGATCGAGGGTTTCCAGGAACGGGCTCCACACCTTGGTGGCGAAGTCCGGTGCCTGGCCGTTCTGCGCGAAGCGGTGCGACAGCGAGCCGCTGGCCAGGAACGCCACGGTGCCGTCGTAGTGGTCTTCCACCGCCTTGCGCATGGCCCAGCCCAGGCGGGCGCTGTCGGCCAGGTAGTGCGAGGTGCACAGAGCCGACACCGAGACCACCTTGAAGTGCTGGTCCTGGTTCATGTAGCGCATCGGCACCAGGGTGCCGTATTCCGGGGCGAGGGTGGTGGCGTGGTGGGCCATGGTCTCGACGTTGAAGCGGTTGCACTCTGCGGCCAGCAACTGGCCCAGCTCGGGGTTGCCGGGGAACGCGTAGGGCATGTTGCTGATGAAGTGCGGCAGCTCGTTGCTGGTGTACACGCCCTCGAAGTGAGGCCCGCACAGCACGTGGTAGTTGGCGTTGACCAGCCAGTGGGTGTCGAACACGACGATGGTGTCCACGCCCAGCTCGCGGCAGCGGCGGCTGATCTCGTGATGGCCGTCGATGGCCGCTTGGCGAAAGCCCTGGCGCGGCCCCGGCAGTTCGGACATGTACATGGACGGTACATGGGTAATCTTGGCAGTGAGAGCGAGTTTGCCCATGGAAAGCTCCGTTGAGGGATGTTGTTGTCGTGTGGGAGCAGCGGTCTGGCGAAACTTAAAAGGCCGACGCAGTCTCCTGTGGGAGCGGCTTTAGCCGTGAACACCGGCGCAGCCGGTGCCAGCCACCGCGTTGGCTTCTTCGCGGGTGAACCCGCTCCCACAGGGGCTACCTGACCGCTCGGGACGGCTTTATACGCCCCAACGCGGAATGTGGTGGCTACCCATGGAAATACACACGTTTTTGATTTCAGCAAAGACCTCGAAGCTGTACTGCCCACCCTCGCGCCCGGTACCAGAGCCTTTCACACCACCGAACGGCTGGCGCAGGTCACGTACGTTCTGGCTGTTGATGAACACCATGCCGGCCTCGATGCCACGCGCCAGGCGGTGGGCCTTGCCGATGTCCTGGGTCCAGATGTACGAGGCCAGGCCGTACTCGGTGTCGTTTGCCAGTTGCAGCGCTTCTGCCTCGTCCTTGAACGGGATCAGGCACACCACCGGGCCGAAGATTTCTTCCTGGGCGATGCGCATCTTGTTGTTCACATCGGCGAACACGGTGGGCTGGATGAACTGCCCTTTGGCCAGGTGCGCCGGCAGGTTGGCCGGGCGCTCCAGGCCACCGGCGACCAGGCGTGCGCCTTCTTCGATGCCGATGCGGATGTAGCCGGTGACCTTGTCGTAGTGCTGCTGGGTGATCATCGAGCCGACCTGGGTTTTCGGGTCGGTCGGGTCGCCGACGATCAGGCGCTTGGCGCGTGCAGCAAACTCGGCAACGAATTGCGGGTACACGCTTTCCTGGATGAAGATACGGCTGCCGGCGGTGCAGCGTTCACCGTTCAGCGAGAAGATGGTGAACAGCGCGGCGTCCAGTGCACGTTCCAGGTCGGCGTCTTCAAAAATCAGCACCGGCGACTTGCCACCCAGTTCCATCGAGTACTTTTTCAGGCCGGCAGTCTGCATGATCTTGCGACCGGTGGCGGTGCCGCCGGTGAACGAGATGGCGCGTACATCCGGGTGGCGCACCAGCGCGTCACCGGCAGTGGCGCCGTACCCCTGGATCACGTTCAGCACGCCGTTGGGGATGCCGGCTTCGACGGCCAGGCGGCCCAGTTCGTTGGCGGTCAGCGGCGACAGTTCGCTCATCTTCAATACTGCGGTGTTGCCCAGCGCCAGGCACGGCGCGGTCTTCCAGGTGGCAGTCATGAACGGCACGTTCCACGGGCTGACCAGGCCGCATACACCCACCGGCTGGTACAGGGTGTAGTTGAGCATCTGGTCGTCGACCGGGTAGGTGTGGCCGTCCATGCGCGTGCACACTTCGGCGAAGAAGTCGAAGTTGTGCGAGGCACGCGGGATCAGCACGTTCTTGGTCTGGTGGATCGGCAGGCCGGTGTCGAGGGTTTCCAGTTCGGCCAGTTTCGGCACGTTCTGGTCGATCAGCTCACCCAGCTTGCGCATCAGCCGCGCACGTTCCTTGGCCGGGGTGTTGGCCCATTTCGGGAAGGCTTCTTTTGCCGCAGCTACGGCCTGGGCCACTTCTTCGGCACCGCCACTGGCCACTTCGCAGATGGCGTCGCCAGTGGCCGGGTTGTAGTTGACGAAGGTGTCTTTGCTCTCGACCTCACGGCCGTTGATCCAGTGCTTGATCATGTTGCTCATGCCTTGTTGTTCTTGAAGAAGTCAGCTTCGCTGACGATGCGGTTGACCAGGCGACCGACGCCTTCCACTTCCACCACCACTTCGTCGCCTGGTACCACGTCGGCCAGGCCTTCCGGTGTGCCGGTGGCGATCATGTCGCCGGGCTGCAGGGTCATGAAGCTGGAGAAGTATTCGATCAGGTGCGGGATGTCGAAGATCATGTCTGCGGTGGTGCCTTCCTGCTTCAGCTCACCGTTGATCCAGGTGCGCAGCTTCAGGTTGCTGACGTCTGGCACATCGGCCGCGTCGACGATCCATGGGCCGACCGGGGTGGTGGCGTCGCGGTTTTTCACCCGCAGGTTGGGGCGGTAGTAGTTTTCCAGGTAGTCGCGGATGGCGTAGTCGTTGCACACGGTGTAGCCGGCAACGTAGGAAAGGGCATCCTCGCGTTTCACGTTCTTTGCCGCTTTACCGATGACCGCGACCAGCTCGCACTCGTAGTGCATGTAGTCGACGTTGTCCGGGCGCCAGGTGACCTGGTTGTGGCCGGTGTAGGTGCCCGGCGACTTGATGAAAGCCAAGGGTTCGGTGGGCGGTGCGAAGGCCAGTTCCTTGGCATGGTCGGCGTAGTTCAGGCCCAGGGCAAACATGCTGCCGGTGGCGGGTGGCAGCCAGGTGACCTGGTCTTGCTGGACCAGGCGGCCATCGGCCAGGCGCAGGTGGTCGCCTTCGACCGTAACGTCATGGACCTGGCCGTCGAACTGGATACGGGCGTGTTTCACAGGTAATTCCTCACTCGGCGACGATGTGGTTGGTCAGTTTGCCCAGGCCGTCGATCTCGATATCGACGCGGTCGCCTGGCTGTACATCGACGCGGCCCTCGGGGGTGCCGGTGATCAGGATGTCGCCGGCGTGCAGGGTCATGAACTCGCTGATCTCGGCAATCAGCTGGGCCACCGTGCGTACGCAATTGGCGGTGTTGTTGTGCTGGCGCAGTTCGCCGTTCACATACAGACGCAGGCCCAGGGCATCGGGGTTGGCGACCTGGCTGGCGGCTACCAGTTCAGGGCCCACCGGGCAGAAGCCGTCGCGGCACTTGGCTTTGACTGCCGGGCGGTAGTAGCTGTCTTCAGGCAGGCTGACTTCGTTGACGATGGTGTAGCCCGCTACATGTTCCAGGGCATTGGCCACGCTGACGCGGCTGGCGTCCTTGCCAATCACCACACCCAGCGCCGGGCCAGGTTGCAGGCGCTGCACGCCGGCCGGAAATACCACCTGGCCTTCATGCTGGTTGCGGGTGTTCGGGGTCTTGACGAACAGCACCGGCTTGACCGGCAGTTGCTTGTACGGTGCTTCGACGAACGCCGCTTGGTGCTGCTGCAGCAAACCCTGGTAGTTCAGCGCGACGCCGAACAGGGTGCCGCTGGCAACGTCATGCAGGGCATGGCTCATGCTCTTCTCCTGGCAGTGCAGGGCGATGGCCGTCCTGCGGATTTTGTTAATGTGTTAATGTTATAGTTAATATGTTAACGATGGTCAAGGGGTGGCCAGTGGCGCCTGCCGCCAAGGCGGTGCACCATGGGCCATCGTCAACAGGTTCAAGCGATTTGCGAGCAAGCAGCCATGAGCGATCGGCATCCGATTCCGAACATCAACATTGGCCAGGTCTACGACCAGCGCTACAGCGACAGCGAGGTGCATTACGACCGGCTGGGTAACCTGGCGGGCTTTTTCGGGCGCAACATGCCGGTGCACCGGCATGACCGGTTTTTCCAGGTGCATTACGTGAAGTCGGGCACGGTGCGGGTGTATCTGGACGACCAGCAGTTCATTGAATCCGGGCCGATGTTCTTCCTCACGCCGCCGACCGTGGCGCATGCCTTTGTCACTGAGGCGGACAGCGACGGGCACGTGCTGACCGTGCGCCAGCAACTGGTCTGGCAATTGATCGAAGCCGATGCCAGCTTGCTCCCGGCAGGCATGCAGGTGCAGCCGGCGTGTGTGGCTTTGGGCAACCTGCCGGCTGAATACCAGGCTGAGGCGCGCCGCCTGCAAGGCTGGTTGGATGCACTGAGCGAAGAATTTGCCGCCCAGCAGCCGGGGCGCGAAGCGGCGCTGCAGTCGCTGACCCGGCTGATCATGATCAGCTTGCTGCGGCTGTGCCCCAACTCGCTGGAGTCGACCCCGGCGCGGCATGAAGACCTGAAGATCTTCCACCGCTTCAATGCGCTGATCGAAGCGCACTATCTTGAGCACTGGCCGCTGGCCCGTTACGCGCAGCAGATCGGTGTGACCGAGGCGCGCCTGAACGATGTGTGCCGGCGCATCGCCGACTTGCCTTCCAAGCGCCTGGTGCTGGAGCGGCTGATGCAGGAGGCCAAGCGCTTGCTGTTGTTTTCCGGCAGCACGGCCAACGAAATCTGTTACCAGCTCGGTTTCAAGGACCCGGCCTATTTCAGCCGTTTCTTCAACCGCTACGCCAAGCTCACGCCTGGGGAGTACCGCCAGCGGCAGGCAGAACTGCAGTGAAATGGCCATGGCGGCGCACCCGATATGTGTTGTTGTTTGTGCCGGATGGTCGCAGCTCGGGCGCGTGGCCTGAATGGGTTTTCCGTGGAACAGATTGCACTTTCCATCGCGCATGCCCTTAAATTCGTGAATTGAGAAAAACCACAGGTTTGACCATGACCAAGACGCAACCTTCGCTGACCCTAAGCCTGCTGCAGGCTCGGGAAGCCGCGATGGCATTTTTCAGGCCGCTGCTGAACGAGCACGATCTGACCGAGCAACAATGGCGGGTGATCCGCATCCTCAAGCAGCACGGCGAGCTGGAGAATTACCAGTTGGCCGAGCTGGCCTGCATCCTCAAACCGAGCATGACCGGGGTGCTGGGGCGGCTGGAGCGCGACGGGCTGGTGC
This sequence comes from Pseudomonas sp. TWI929, assembly GCF_039673335.1. NCBI lineage: Bacteria > Pseudomonadati > Pseudomonadota > Gammaproteobacteria > Pseudomonadales > Pseudomonadaceae > Pseudomonas > Pseudomonas sp. TWI929. Next base: position 23,785 of record NZ_JBDJLK010000021.1, on the reverse strand, counting down.
GCCGGCAGAAGGCCGCGCAGGACCAGCGGCGGGTGTTCGTGACGCTGACCGAAGGCGGGGAGGCGTGCTTTGCCTCGATGAAGGAGGGGATGGAAGCCAATTACCAGAAGATCCAGGCGCAGTTTGGTGAAGAGAAGCTGCAGCAGTTGATGGGGTTGTTGAATGACCTGAAGCGTATCGCGCCCTGATCCACTCCCTTGGTAAGGCCGCCCTCTTTGAACTGCACTTGAATCACAGATTTAGCAGGGCCTCTGTGGGAGCAACTGTTTTGCTCAATTTCTAAAAGCTGGCGCGATCCCTGTGGGAGCGGGCATGCCCGCGAAGCATGTGACGCGGTGGATGGCACCGGCATACCCTTGCAGGCATCTCCCGCAGCCATGATGATCATGGGATTGGCACCGTCCCATGACTCTTTACCAGGACCTCGCACATGCTTGTCAATGCAGACTTCTCCCAGCCGGCCATCGTCACGGCTGACGATTACCAATGGGTGGCCTCCCCGCAGCAGGGGGTGGAGCGGGTAATGCTGGACCGAGTGGGCGGTGAGAAAGCCAGGGCTACGAGCATTGTGCGCTACGCCCCTCAATCCTGTTTCCCGCGCCATTTTCATCCCGGCGGCGAGGAAATTCTTGTGCTTCGCGGCACCTTCTCGGAAGGCGAGAAACATTGCCCGGCCGGTTACTACCTGCGCAATCCGCCGGGTTCGAGCCATCAGCCGTCCAGCCTCGAAGGGGCGGTCATCTTCGTCAAGTTGTGGCAGATGGAGCCGGACGATACCACCTCGGTTTGTATCGACACCCAAAACCCAGCCAACTGGGCAGAGCAGGGCGGGCGCGAGATCTGCGCACTTTTCCATAGCGCCCACGAACAGGTCTGCCTGCAACGGTTGGCGCCGAAAGCGCCGTTGGTGATCCGGCAAGTTGCCGGTGCTGAACTGCTGGTAATCGCTGGCGAGGTCGAGGCCTGCGGGCAAACGCTGCGCAGCGGCAGCTGGATGCGGCAGCCCAAAGGCATTGGCCTGTGTGTGACGGCAGGCGACTCAGGTGCCACGGTCTACCTCAAGACCGGGCATCTGGCCAGCCTGCCACGGCAGGAATAAGGCTCAAGGAAGCAGGCGCGTACTTACACCAGTTTCCTGGTGTTCAGCGACCAATACTCCCAGAATTCACCCATTTACATCGTTTGAGATTACTTATGGCAAAGGACATAGAAAACCCATGCGTTTCGCTATGCCAACTGAGCAGCGAGATGTGCGTGAGTTGTGGGCGAACCCGAGAAGAGATCCGTAAATGGCGGGGCATGAAGCGGCCTGAAAAGATGGCCGTGGTGCAGAAGGCAGCCACTCGGATGAAAGGCATTGCCAAGAAGAAAAGCAAGGGCTGAGCCGCGCATCGCTTGATGTTCGGAATCAACTACACTTCATGACTCCAGTGCTGCACGTTCTGTTTGGTGCTCGTTCTTCCAACAACAGTAGTTACTCCAACCGAAGTGTCCTGAGTACACACCATCATGTGTAAATCATGTGATTCAACTTCAACTGCCAACCCAACAGACCGTCGTCGATTTCTTCAGTTTGCCGGACTCGGGGCAGGTGCCCTGCTGCTAGCCGGTGCGTTCCCTGCGCGGGTTGCGCAGGCAGCAGAAAAGTCGACTGCGCCCCCTAAACCGCAAAACGCAATCAGCCCTGACGAAGCGCTGAAACGGCTGATGGCAGGTAATGCACGTTACGTCAGCGGTGATTCAACCACGCACGATTTCAAGGCCGAGCGCGAGGCGTTGGTGTCTGGGCAAAACCCGTTTGTAGCGGTGCTCAGTTGTGCCGATTCGCGCATTGCGCCGGAGTACGCGTTTGATACCGCGCGGGGTGATTTGTTTGCGATTCGTGTGGCAGGCAACTTTGTGACTGGCGAGGGCTTGGCCAGTATTGAGTATGGGGTGGCGGTGCTGGGGGCGCCGTTGATTCTCGTGCTCGGCCATGAGAGCTGCGGCGCCATTGAGGCGGGGATCAAAGCGGTAAAGGACAATGCCAAGTTCCCTGGGCATATTCCGAAACTGACAGATGCGCTCAAGGGCCCAGTCGAGAAGGTAATCAAGCAGCCTGGCAATCTGATGGACAATGCCATAGCGCAGAACGTCAAGGATTCTGTTGAGGTGCTCAAGACGGCTACACCACTGCTTACCGATGCGATCAGCAAAGGCAAGTTGAAGGTGGTGGGTGGGGTGTATCGGCTGGCCACTGGGAAGGTGGAGCTAATTGCCTGAGTAAGCGTCTGGGTGGGGCCGGCGCGATGCGACTTTGGTAGCCGGCCCCGCCCACCTGATTGCCGCTTAGTGCGATGGGTTGATGCGGTGGGCGATCACCCAATGACTGCAATCGCCAACAGTGAACTATGCCCACCGGTTGCTGCATCACTTCCCACTTATCACTCTGGTCCATAGCCGGGTACTCAAGCGCATCCCCGCCGGCGACAGGGTCTTGATCGGGAACAGCGTATCGAGTACCGATTCCGGCGGGTAGATTGCCGGATTGTCGCGCAGCTCAGGCGTGATGTACTCCAGAGCCGCCGCATTCCCATTCGGGTATTTCACCGCGTTGCTGATATTGGCGATCACTTTCGGCTCCAGCAGGTAGTTCAGGTACGCATAGCCGTTCTGCCGATGCCGCGCACCCTTGGGCATCACTACCATGTCCACCGCCACGGTTGAGCCTTCACGCGGAATGCTATAGCCCACATCCACCCCGTTCCCGGCCTGCTTGGCACTGCCCATGGCCTGCAACACATCGCCACTGAAACCGATGGCCACGCAGATATTGCCGTTGGCCAGGTCGCTCACGTACTTGGATTGGTGGAAGTAACTGATGAAAGGCCGCACCGCCAGCAACGCCGCCTCAGCCTTCTTCAGGTCTTCGGGGTTCTCGCTATGCGGGTCCAGGCCCAGTGTCCTGAGGGTGATGGAAACGATCTGCGTCGGGTTGTCGAGGAAAGCTACGCCACACTGGCTGAGCTTCTGGATGTTTTCCGGCTTGAACAACAGGTCCCAGGACTGTGTCACCTCGGTGCTGCCGAAGATCGCTTTGATCTTCTCCACGTTGTAGCCAATGCCGGTGGTCACCCACATGTACGGGATCGCGTATCGGTTGCCGGGGTCGCTGGTCTCCAGGATCTTCATCAACTTCGGATCAAGGTTATGCCAGTTGGGCAACTGGCTGCGGTCCAGCTCCTCGATAGCCCCCGCCTTGATCAGCCGCGGCAGGAAGTGGTTCGACGGGCTTGCCAGGTCGTAGCCGCTGTTGCCAGTCATCAGCTTGGCTTCGGTGGTTTCGTTGCTGTCGATCAGGTCGTAGGTGACCTGGATGCCAGTGCGCCGGGTGAACTCGGTCAGGGTGTCATCGGCGATGTAACCGCTCCAGTTGGCGATGTTGACCCGTTCTTCGGCATGCGCCGCCGTGGCCAGCAACGCCGAGGACAGCAGGGCCACGCAAGTATGCTTGATCATGGATTCGCTCTCTTGTTCTTGTTTGCAAGGTAATTGAAAATCAGCGCTCACCCTGGGCGCGGCGCACTTCCCAGGCCATGCGCACGCTGGCGCCCAGGTCGAAGAACGGCCGTGGCGGCAGGTAGCCCGGACGGGCCTGGCCAAGCACATCGCGCAGCAGGGTCGAGTCGGCGCCAATGGCCATCTCCACCAGCAAGCGGCCCCACAAGGTGCCGCGGGCGACACCAGAGCCATTGCACCCGGCCACGGCATGCAGCCCGTCCTCGACCCGGGCAAAGTACGGCTCGCCAGAACGGGTGCCGCTGAGGTGGCCGGTCCAGGTGTATTCGATGTCTTGCACTGTGATGCCCGGGAAGCGCTTTTGCAGGCCCAGCAGGTGCTCGCGCTGGCGCACGGCCAGGCCGGCGGCATCGATGTCGCGGTGGCGATACTCCACGGTGTTGCGGATCAGCAGCCTGCGCCCCGGCAGCAGGCGCAAGGTGCAGCCGCCAGGCAAGGTGGACAGTACGCCCCAGCCCTGGTCGTCGAACAGCTGCTGCCAATGCCCCTCGGTAAGCGGGCGGGTGATGCTGGCGCTCAATTCCAGCGGGAAGGTGCCGCTGCGCTTGAGGCCAACCCTTGGCAGGAACGCGCCCACACACAGCAGCACCTGCCGGGCCTGCACTTCGCCTGCTTCGGTCTGCGCGGTCCAGCCTTTGCCGGGACGGCGGCGCAGGTCGGTGACGGCGCTGTGCTCGAAGACTTCAACCTGTTTCGGCAGGCTGTCGGCCAGGCCTTTGACGTAGCGGGCCGGCTGCATCAGCCCGTTGCCACCCGCGCAGTGGATGGCACGGGCATAGAACGAGGTGCCCAGGCGCTGCTGCAGAGGCGTGCCCTCCAGGAACTGCACCTGGGCGCCCACGGACGCCAGGGTTTCCAGGGCTTCCTCGACATGCTGCAGGTGCGCTGGTTCATGCACCGCGAAGTGGTAGCCGTTGTCACTGAGTTCGCAGTCCAGCTTCAGCTCGGCGATGCGTCGACGCACCTCTTCCCCGGCCGCCACGCCAATGCGCGACGCAACCTGATAACCGGCGAATCCCGCCGTGCCGATCAGTTCGCCAGCGCCAGGCAACTCATGGCTGACCACAAACCCGGAATTGCGCGCCGACGCGCCTTGGGCGACGCGCTGGCGGTCGATCAGCACCACCCGTTGCGAGGGAAATCGCCGTGCCAGGGTATGGGCCGCAGAGAGGCCGGTGATGCCGCCGCCGACAATCAGCCAGTCGACTTGTTGCGTACCTTCAAGTCGCGGCTTTACCGGCGACTCTCCAGCAAGGGCGATCCAGCCACAGTGGTTGTTCATTGTCCGTCACTCCTTCACAATCGATGCGCAGGCGTGATTGACCAGGATGCCCAGTAGCCCGCTGCATGCCCTAATCTAAGGGCATGATGCCGATCTTTCTAACGCTAAAAACTCATCCATCTATTCGGAATTTGCATGGATAAAAACCTTCGCGTGCCCTCGTTGCAAGCATTGCAGGCGCTGGTCCGGGTGGCGGACACCCGCAACTTCACTGAAGCCGCCCGCCAGCTGCACCTGACTCAGAGCGCGATCAGCCGGCAGATTCAACAGTTGGAAGAGCACTACCAGACCGTGCTGTTCGACCGCACCAGCCGCAAGGTCGCGCTGACCGAGCACGGCCGCGAGGTATACGAGGTGGCGCGGGACCTGCTCAAGTCCCTGCGCACGTTGGAACAGCGGCTGGCCCCAACGCCCCTGGACCGCCCTTTCCGCATCCGCATATTCGTATCCCTGGCGGTGCGCTGGCTATTGCCGCGGCTGAGTTCGTTCTATGCGGTGAACCCCGGGCTGACCCTGTCCATCGAGACCGTCAGCGGGGAACTGGTGGATGAAGGCGGTGATTGTGATGCCTATGTCCTGTACCTGCCTGGCGGCCTGGATGATCGCCGGCTGACGCCACTGTTCGACGAATACCTGATCCCGGTGTGCGCCGCGCAGCTAAACGACGGCCGCGCCCCGCCCCGCTCGGCTGAGGCATTGGCCGGGCATTCGCTCATCCACGGTTCCACCTCGCGCTACGAATGGAACCTGTGGCTCAAGGCGCAGCATGACCTGCCCGGGCGCAGCTACCAGCACCTGCTGTTCAATCTCGACGACCTGGCTCTGGACGCCGCCGCTCGCGGCCTGGGCATCGCCATGACCGACCGCATGCTGGCCCACGACGCGCTGGTACGCGGCGATCTGGTGGTGCCCTTCGGCGAAGCGCTGAAGACCGGCGGCGTGTATGCCCTATGGCTACGGGACAGTGGCGTTGCTCATCCCGCGTGCCAAGCTGTGTTGAAGTGGTTTGAGGAGCAGGTGGAGCAGACCGTGCAGCCGGGAAGGCCACGAGGGTAATAGTGAAAATGAGTGGACAGATGTTTGATCAGTACGTGAAACGATGGGGTCTGACCATCGACGGTGATGTGTTTCATTCGCTTAATGGTAGCCATTCCCCTCAAGGCCAGCGGAGCTGGCAACTTTGAGACCATTACCTTAGGCCACTCACCGCGAGTGGCCCAAGGTGGAGTAAGGTCAGGCCACTGCCTGTGCTCCGGTAATTTCTACCAGCGAGCCGCACATGAACGCAGCTTCTTCTGAAGCAAGGAATGCGACGAGTGCAGCTACTTCTTCAGGTTTGCCAATGCGCCCGAAGGGTACAAGCCGGTCCAGGTCGGCAATGGTGCGGCCCGAGCGCAGTACGCCAGCTTCAAGCATCGGCGTGTGGATCTCACCGGGGCACACCGCATTGACCCGGACCTTGTGCGGAGCATAGTCGCGCGCCAGGTTCTGGGTGAACGAGGCTACGGCAGCCTTGGTCACGTTGTAGGCAATGTGCCCAGGTGCTGGGTAGAGGCCCCATTGCGATGCCGTGTTGACGATCGCGCCACCGCCGGCTTCGATCATGCCAGGCAGCACCGCCCGACAGAGATGGAACATGGCATCGAGGTTGACTGCAAAACTGCTGTGCCAATCATCTTCACTCAGGGCCAGCAGGTTTCCGCGGCGATTGATGCCGGCGTTGTTGACCAGAACATCGATGCAACCCAGTTCATCTAACACGCGTTGCACGAGCGTGCGGCAAGCTTCGCCTTTTGCTATGTCAGCAGCGATCGCCAGTGCTTTGCCACCGTACTTGTTGATTTCGTCTGCTACGACCTGCGCTGCTTTCTGGTCGACATCGCTGACCACCACCGTCGCGCCTTCGTTGGCAAGCCGCTTTGCAATTGCCGAGCCGATACCTCCGGCGCCACCCGTAACGATTGCCACTTTGCTCGCAAATCTGTTCATCGCCGACTCCTGTGATTGTCGAATGAAATTATTGATTTTGTAACTTTGCTTAGGCGGTTGGTTTATCTGGGTGATTCTGCATGCAGTGCAGCATGCAAATTATACGGCGTGTAATGAGCTGTCAATAATCAGCGCGGTTTTTGAGTTTTAATTTGCGCAGGTAGAGAAGGGGTGTGGCGAGTGTTTTACTTTTGCTGCAGCGCCGGAGAGGTGGGGTGAACAGCTGAAACCTAACGACGGCTTACGTAATAGGGGTAATTATATATAAAGCACGCGGCTGGCCGAGTTTCGGCAGGTAGCGGATATTACGGTCCGTGCTAAACAAGCGTCAGCCGTCAAGCCACAGACATGCGGGCTGTAAGGTTCTGCTGCATGTAGTCCAGGAAGCGGCGCTGGAATAAAAGCGTGTGCTCATGTGCAGCTGCTTCTGCAGCATCGGCATCGCGTGAGGCGATGGCCTCGATAATTTCATCATGGTCGCGCCCCAGGCGATGTGCGTTGGCAGAGCTGACAACGTGATCGAAATGCAGATGCAACAGGCGCTGGCCTTCGCCCAGAAGGCGCTCGTAGTAGTTCACAAAGTAGGGGTTGCGCCCAGCTTGAGCGATGGATACATGAAAAGCTTTATTGAGCTCTGACATGGCTTGGAAGTCACCGCTTGTTACGGCTTTCAAATAGGCTGCATCTGCTTTGCGGATGTTTGCCAGGTCGTCGGCCTTGTGTTGGGTTGCCGCCAAGCGAGTGACGGCGCGTTGTATTAAATCCAGGGCAGAAATGTAGTTGGGGAACTCTTCGATCTCGAAAGGTGTCACCAGCGTGGTGCGGTTGGGTAAAATGAGCACCAAGCCTTCGGTAATCAAACGTGCCAATGCGTCACGCACCGGAGAGCGGGATAAACCAAACTGTGCGGCTAGCGACACTTCATCCAATTGCACGCCAGGTTTCAATTTGAGCGTCAGAATTTGCTTGCGCAATTCTTCATATATATAGCGACCGCTATGGCGGCGAGGGCCAGCGTCGGCTTCGTTATCTTTTGCCATCATCAGGTCTCGGTTGGTTTGGCCCATATCACACAGGCCAAGCCTTGATAAATTTTGCTCTCTACCGACTTGGTGTAGCTCCAGTATTGGGGAGGAGTAAGGTGCAATGGAAGGGCTGTGCCCGGCGGCTACCGGGCATAGCAAAGCCAAGGCTACTGGCTGAGGCCGGCTCCCCAGGTATCACTGAGCATGAACCCCGCAGCCAGCGGGTCATTGGGGTCAACGCCCAGTTGCTGAATGCCGTATAGCCAGGCACGACCGGTGACGCGCGGCAGCACCGCGGGCTTGCCGGCGACGTCGGTGTGGCCCAGCAGGGCAACCTGGAACTGCCCGCCAATGGTCGAGCGCGATACCAGGTTGTCACCCGCCTGAACCAGCCCGCGTGCCGCCAGCGTTGCCAGGTTGGCCGAGCTGCCGGTGCCGCATGGCGAGCGGTCAACCCGCCCGGGTGGCAAGGTGGTGCAGGTCTGGTAGGTGCGATCGTCCAGGCGATTGCGGAACATCACGTAAGCCACTTCGTTCACTGACGGCAGCAATGGATGCTGGATGTTCAGTTGACGATTGATCACGTTCTTCAACGCAACACCGGCATCGGCCAAGGCGCGGGCATTTTCCGGCGCAATAGCAAGGCCGGTCTGTTCCACATCGATCAGTGCGTAGTACACGCCGCCGAATGCCACGTCGATTTTGATCGTGCCGAACTGCTCGGTCTCGATAGCCAGGTCCAGGTGTTCGACAAAGGCCGGCACCATGTCCAGCGACACGCTTAGGCAACGGCCGTCCGCGCACTGGGCGCGGGCGGTAACCAGGCCGGCCGGGGTGTCGAGCACTACCGTGGTCTCGGGCTCCTGCATCGGCACCATGCCCAGCTCCAGCAAGGCGGTGACCACGCAGATGCAGTTGCTGCCAGACATCGGGTGAGCCTTGTCCGCCTGAAGCACGATGAAGCCCGCTTGGGCCTCTGGCCGGGTTGGCGGCAGCAGCAGGTTGACCGACATCTGCAGGCAGCCACGCGGCTCCAGGGTTACCAGGCGACGCAGGCTGTCATCGACTTCGTTGATGTGGTTCATCTTGTCCAGCATGGTGGCGCCCGGGATACCCAGGACGCCCCCCGTGATGACCTTGCCGATCTCGCCTTCGCAGTGCACCTCAGCGAGCTGAAGAGTCTGTTTCCAACGCATGGGTGTTACCTCACTTGATGTACCAGCCCCAAGGCTGTTCGCTGTCGTAGCGGGTGATCTGCTTGGTTTCGAGGTAGTTGTTCAAACCCCACTCGCCCAGCTCGCGGCCAATCCCGCTTTGCTTGTAGCCGCCCCACGGCGCTTCGGTGAAGGTTGGCTGCGAGCAGTTGATCCAGACAATGCCCGCGCGGAACTTGCGTGCCACGCGTTCACAGCGCTCCAGGTCCTTGGACATTACCGCTGCACCCAGGCCGAAGCGCGAATTGTTAGCCGATTTGATGGCTTCTTGTTCGCTGTCGAACGGACGAATGCAAACCACCGGGCCGAAGATTTCTTCGTTCCAGATCCAGCTGTCCTCCGGCACGTCGGCGAACACGGTCGGCTGCAGGTAGAAACCCTTGTCCAGGTGAGCTGGGCGCTCGCCACCGCAGACCAGGCGGGCACCGGCTTCCAGGCCGCGCGCGATGGCTTGCAGGGTGCCGTCGTACTGATTGCGGTTGACCAGTGGGCCAAGCAATACGCCCTCGTCCATGCCATTGCCGATCTTGATCTTGCGTGCTTCTTCAGCCAGGCGTGCCAGCAGGGGTTCGTAGGCCGAACGCTCAACCAGGACCCGTGAGGTTGCCGAGCAGACTTCCCCTTTGTTCCAGAAAATGCCGAACATGATCCATTCAACTGCTTTTTCGATGTCGCTGTCGGCAAAGATCACGAACGGCGATTTGCCGCCCAGTTCCAGGGTCACGTTCTTGATGTCCTGGGCGGCCGCTTGCATGATGCGGCTGCCCACCGGCACGCTACCGGTGAAGGCCAGCTTGTCTACGCCCGGGTGCGCGGTCAGTGCGGCGCCGACTTTGGAACCCGGGCCGGTAACGATGTTCAGCACGCCGGCCGGCAGGCCAGCTTCATCGGCGATACGGGCCAGCTCCAGTGCAGTGAGCGAAGTCTGCTCTGCCGGTTTGAGGATGATGCAGCAGCCAGCAGCGAGGGCAGGGGCGATCTTCCATGAAGCCATCAGCATCGGGAAATTCCACGGCACGATGGCACCGGCTACGCCGATTGGCTCTTTACGGGCTACCGAGCTGAAGCGGTCGTCGGCCAGGGCGACCGGTTTTTCGCGCGCGGCATCCAGCTCTTCGGCCAGGTTGGCGTAGAAGTCGAAGCAGCCTGCGGTATCACCGATGTCCCACATCGCTTCGGGGAACGGTTTACCGTTGTCGCGCACTTCCAGTTCAGCCAGTTCTTCCTGGCGGGCACGGATGCCGTCGGCGATCTTGCGCAGGTAGGCGCCGCGCTCGGCACCGCTCAGGCGCGGCCAAGGGCCCTCGTCGAAGGCGGCCCGTGCGGCCTTTACGGCGACGTCGATGTCGGCGGCGCTGCCCGAGGCCACGTTGGTGATCAGGCTTTCATCGCTGGGGTCGAACGACTCGAAGCTGCCGCCCTCGATCGGGCTGACCCATTTGCCGTTGATATAGAACTGGTCGTAGCGGTTCATGCGTTTCCTCCAAGTACGGCAAAGCGCCGGGCGCTGAAAGCCGAGAGATTCTGGGTGGGGGTGCGTTGGGCGGCGAGGTCACTGACCAGGCGGCCAGTAGTGGCGCCCAGCGTCAGGCCGAGCTGGCCGTGACCGAATGCCAGGATGGCGTTCTTCAGCCGCGGTGAACGGTCGATAACGGGTTTGGTGTCGGGCAGGAACGGACGGTAGCCGACGCCGAACTCCATGCCTTGGGTGTTCAGTTGCGGGAGCACGCGGCGTGCCTTTTCCATGATGATTTCGGCGCGCTTGAAATTGGGCTCGGCATTTGGGGCTGCGAATTCGATGGTGCCACCGATCTGCAAGCCGCGCGTCATCGGCGCGAAGCAGAAGCCACCGTCGGCATAAATGACCGAGTGACGAATTTCCACACCGGGCTGTGGCAACACCGCCTGGTAGCCGGCGATGCCCGCCAGCGGGATATTTACGCCGAGCGAATTGAAGAAGGCGCGGGCGCCAGTACCGGCGGCGACCACCAGCAGGTCAGCCGGGACGCGTGCGCCATCTTCCAGGGTTACGCCGGTCGCCTTGTCATGGTGCTCGTCGATTTTTGCCACACGCTGGCGAATGCGCACGCCGCCTTGGGCAATGAAACTCTCGGTCAGCGCGGCAATGAAACCTTCAGTGTCATTCACCGCGCGCCAGTCCGGGAACATCAGGCCATGCTGGAACTTGCCGGCCAGGGCCGGCTCCAGGTCGCTGATGGCTGCACCGTCCAGCTCTTCGGAGCGGAAGCCCAACTGCTTGCGCAGTTCCAGGTGCGGGCGCTCATGCTGCAAACCTGCAGGTGAGTCGAACACTTCCAGGATCGGGCGGTCGCCGAGCAGGGTCTTGTCCGGGCAGGCGTCGAGCAGGGGCGCATAGTCTTCATAAACATGCTGGGTCAGGCGTGCCATGTCCTGGGCGATCTCGTTGATCTTCGAGGGGCGGGCACAGGCCAGGAAACGCATGAACCAGGGCAGGATCCCTGGCAGCGCGCTCGGGCGCAACGCCAAGGGGCCTTTCTGATCGAGTAGCCAGCCAGGGATCTTCATCAAGATGCCGGGCTTGGACAGTGGAATGACTTCGCTCACCGCCATTTGCCCGCAGCTCCATTTGGCGGTGCTATCGCCGGGTGCGGCTGGATCGATGAGTGTGACCCGGTGGCCGTCGCGCTGCAGGTACAGCGCGCAGCACACGCCGACGATACCGCCGCCAATGACCACGGCCTGTTGCGATGAGGGGTGCGGGTTGTTCATGGATCACATGCTCTAAAGGGTGTGTGAGGGCCCTGTGGGAGCGGGTTCATCGAGGCGTCGAACCGCCGCGAATCAGGCACCGCAGTGTTTGGCACCGGCCTTGCCGGTGTTCGCGGGTGAACCCGCTCCCACAGAGTTCAGCTCAGATCATTGCATTTGCATCAGGCCTGGGAGGCTTCGAACACCTTGCGGAACTCGGCCTTTTCTTCATCGGTCAGTGGCAGCAGCGGCGCGCGTGCCGGGCCGACCTTGAAGCCGGCCAGCTCGGTGCCGTACTTGACCTTCTGCACGAACTTGCCGCTTTCCAGGTTGGCCATGGCCGGGAACAGGCTGCGCATGATCTGCTGGGCACCGCGGATGTCGCCGCCGGTGAAGGCCTTGTGGAACGCCACGACCTTTTCCGGGAAGATGTTGGCCGGGCCGCAGATCCAGCTGTCGGCGCCCCACAGGTAGAAGTCTAGGGCCTGGTCGTCCGAGCCGCAGGACAGTTGGATGCCCTTGTACTTCTCGCCGATTTCGATGGCACGCAGCAGGTTGCCGCTGCTTTCCTTGATGCCGATCACGCGTGGGTGGTCGTTGAGTGCCGCGACCACGTCCATGCCCACTTCGACGTTGGTACGGATCGGGTAGTTGTAGAGCACCACGTTGATCTCGGGGAAGGTCGAGAGAATGGTGTTGTAGTGGGCCAGCAGCTCTTCCTGGGACGGCAGGGCATAGTACGGTGGGGCGATCAGCAGGTTGGTGTAACCGGCATCGACGGTCTGCTTGATCTGCTCCAGCACTTCGCGGGTGCACGAGCCGTTGGCACCGGCGATCAGGGTGCCGCGGTCGCCGACAACCTCCTTGACGGTAGCCAGGATCTGGCGGCGCTCTTCGTTGGTCAGGGCGTAGTATTCACCGGTGGAACCCAGTGGTACGAAACCGCTCACGCCGGCTTTCAGTTGATGCTCCAGAATCGTGGCCAGGGTGTCGTGGTCGACTTTGCCAGCGGCATCGAATGGGGTGACCAGGGCAGGCAAGATACCGTTCAGTTTCATGGTGAGTCTCCGAGGGTGTTTTTAGATCAATAGGACCGGTCAGGTCAGGTCAGTAGGCGTAGCGGCGCAGCAAGCGCCCTTCGACCACGCCGACCAATCGGGTCAACGGGAAGGCCACGAGGAAGTAGATGACCGCGACTGCCGAGAGAAACTCGACGGGGCGGGCGGTGCTGTTGGAAATGTTCTGGCCAACGAACATCAGGTCGGCGACACCTACCGAGGAGATCAGTGCGCTCTCCTTGAACAGGCTGACCACGTTCGACAGCAGCGGCGGTACGGCGCGCAGCAAGGCTTGTGGGAAGATCACGTAGAGCACCTTGACCTTGGCACCCAGGCCCAGCGCAGTGCAGGCGTCATGCTGTTCGCTGGCGATGGACTTCAGCGCGCCGCGGAAGGTCTCACTGGTAATCGCGCCCATGAACAGGGTCAGTGCGATCAGCACCGACACATAGGGCGGGATGTCCAGGCCGAACACCACCGGGAAGCAGAAGAACACCCAGAACAGCTGGATCAGCAGCGGCGTGCCGCGGAAAAACTCCACGTACAGGGTTAGCGGCAGGCGCAGCAGCGGGGTTTTCACCTGGCGCAGCATGCTGACCACGAAGCCCAGCAGGCTGCCCAACAGGGCGCAGGCACCGGTGAATGCCAGGGTCAGGGCCAGGCCCTTGAGCAGCACGGGCCAGTAGCCCAGGACAACCGAGAAATCGAGTGGCATGGCTATCTCCTCAGCGCTGGCCGGCCAGTTCCTGGCGCCGTTCAAACCACTGCACCAGTTGCGCGATCGGCAGCGACAGGGCGAAGTAGATGAGGGCAATCAGGGTGTAGGTTTCCAGCGGGCGGTAGGCTTCGGTAGCGAGGCTTTTGCCCACGTACATCAGGTCGGCGACTGCGACGATGGCCACCAGGGCGCTCTGCTGCAGGGTGCCGATGCCGTTGGTGATCAGCACCGGCAGAGCGCTGCGCAGCGACTGCGGAAGGATCACGTACAGCGTGCGTTGCCAGCCTTTGAGGCCCAGGGCGATCGATGCATCCAGGTGCTCGCGCGGCACCGCCTGCACGCCGGCCCGGTAGGCTTCGGCATTGAACGCGGTGAGGTTCAGGCCCAAGGCCAGGAAGCCCATGGCGATCGGGTCGATGAACACGTCGAACAGCATCGGCACGCAATAGAAGAACCAGACGATCTGCAGCAGTGCCGGCGTGCAGCGGAAGAACTCGATGAACAGCTGAGCCGGCCAACGGACGAAGAACCAGCGGCTCAGGGTCATCAGGCACAGCAGGAAGCCGCAGATCAGGCCGATCAGGTTCGAGACCAGGGCCAGCTCCAGGGTTACCTTCAGCCCGTCAAGCAAGGCCGGCAGGCTGCCGCTGAGAAAATGGAAGTCGAATTGGTAGTTCATGACCATGCCCTCAATCGAACTGCACGACCTTTTCGAGGAACTCGCGGGTGCGAGCCTCACGAGGCTGGGTGAAGATCTGCTCGGGCGGCCCTTGCTCGACCACCTTGCCGTTTGCGCAAAACACCACACGGGTGGCGATATGGCGGGCGAAGTGCATGTCATGGGTGACGATGATCATCGCCATCTTCTGCTCGGCCAGCTGCATCATCACGTTCTGCACTTCGATGACCATTTCCGGGTCGAGCGCCGAAGTGACTTCGTCGAACAGCATCAGGCGCGGCTCCAGCATCAGTGCCCGGGCAATGGCCACGCGCTGCTTCTGGCCGCCGGACAGCTGGCTGGGGTAAGCGTGCAGCTTGCTTTCCAGGCCCAGCCGGGCCAGGTAGGCACGCGCCTTCTCGGTGGCTTCGGCCTTGCTCAGGCCATGTACCTTCACGGGGGCCAGGATCAGGTTGCCCAGCACCGACAGGTGCGGGAACAGCGTGTAGTGCTGGAACACCATGCCGATCTGTTTGTGCAGGGCTTCATCCAGCGGCTTGCCCTGTTTGCGGCTGCCGTCAATGTAGGTTTTGCCCTGGAACTGAATACTGCCGCCCTGGATGCCTTCCAAGCCCATCAGCACGCGCAGCAGTGAGCTCTTGCCGCTGCCGGACGGGCCGATGATGACCAGGCGATCGTCGGCGCGCATGTCCAGGTTCATCCCGTCCATCACCACCAGTTGTTCGGAGTAGGCCTTGCGCACGTTCTGCAGTTGGATGAAGCAACCGCCTTGGCTCAAATTCGGGTTGAGCGAAGCCTGTGGCTGGGAAGCCACCAAATGAGGAGTGGTCATTAACGTTGTCTCCACGAGGGCCCTTGGCCAGGGCCCTCGGCATGTCAGCGGGAGTTACTGGGCTTTCTGGCTCGCGATGATCTCGGCGGATGCCTTGTCTAC
Source organism: Pseudomonas sp. TWI929 (assembly GCF_039673335.1). Lineage (NCBI taxonomy): Bacteria > Pseudomonadati > Pseudomonadota > Gammaproteobacteria > Pseudomonadales > Pseudomonadaceae > Pseudomonas > Pseudomonas sp. TWI929. The sequence goes on along the minus strand of NZ_JBDJLK010000021.1, from coordinate 8,598 downwards.
CAGCTTGTCGATCTCACCGGACGCGCGGCGCTCGGTGAGATAAGCATCCAGTTGGGCGAGGTCTTCTGCGGGTGTTTCACGCGAGAGGGCGAATGACACGCCCTGCTTGGCCAGGGCGGGCACCGGCAGGATCTCTTTGACCCAGCTATTGGCCATGGCGAACAGGTGGTTGGTGTCGTTGGCATCAGCGAGCACATCGGCCCGCCGGGACATCAAGGCCATGCGCGTTTCATCGGACCCAGGCAGGCGCATGACTGTAGCTTTGCTGATGGAGGTGGAGATGGCCTTGTCGGCAGCCGAGCCGGACATGACGGCGATTGTTACGCCTGGCTTGTCATAGTCGGCGAGCTGGGTGCCAGCGCCGTTGAACTTGGGGTTCTTTTCATTGATGAGCAGCGAGATCTGGTAGTCCGTGGCGGGGACCGAGAAGGCCACGGCCTGCGCACGCTCCGGCGTCATGTTGAGTGCCATGGCCATGTCCCATTTGCCGCTCTGGATGCCCGCCACCTGGTTGTCCCAGCTGGTATCGACGAATTGCGCTTTGACCTTCAGCACGTTTTCCGCGAAGTCGCGACACAGGTCGACGAAATAGCCACTGTATTGCCCGCTGGCCGGATCACGCATTACGTAGGGCGCCGCGATTGCAGCACCGCAGCGAAGCACGCCGGCTTTTTGCACCTGTTGCCAGGTTTGGGCTTCGGCTTGCGCCGAGGGCTGCATCAGAAGCGCTAATGCTGCAGTGAGGCAAGCGACGCCGCCTCCGATCTTGCGGGAAAGGGACTGTGCCATTTTGAATCTCTCCAGTGATTTTTCTTGTAGACAGAAGAGCAAGCAAAAAACGAACGCTGTGTTTTTGTTTGGATGCCGCGTTGTGTGCAGCAATGCATTCAGGCTATTTCGAATACGTTCGAGCTGTCAACACGCGTGAAAGAATTTTTAGAAGCAAAAACGCCCTCGCTCACCGGCAACGGTGAATGAGGGCGCTTGAGGGGGAGAGGGGCGAGAAAGGTTTAAGTGATGCTGTCGGTCAGGTGCAATTCATTGAGGAAGCGTTCGAGAATCATGTTCTGCCGGCGCCCCTTGCGCATGGCGATGGCTATTTTCGAGTCGAAATACAGCCGGCCGGGATCCAGCGCGGTCATCAGCCCCTTTTCAACCCAGGTGGCGGCGTAGTGGTCCGGCAGAAAGCCGATGTATGCGCCCGTGAGGATCAGGAAGGCAATGCCTTCGCGGTCTGTAGCCGAGGCGGCAAAGCTGAGCAGTTGGTGCAGGCCGATCGCTTCGGCGGTCATGCGGTAGGCGGGGATCACCGCATCTGCCTGTGACAGTTGCTCATTCGTGACCGTGGCGGCGTGGGCGAACAGCGGGTGTTCATGGCTGCAATACAGGTTCGAGCGCTCCTCGTAGAGCAGGCTGTAGTCCAGGCCCGACAAGGGGGTGATCAGCGGCACGGCGCCGACGTGCAGCCGGCCATCAAGCAGGCCGCGCTCGATTTCCCCTGGTGTGCTCATGCTCAGGTTGATACGTACGCCACTGCCCTCGGCCCGCACCGCTTTCAGGGCATGGGTGATGCGCATCTTGGGCTGGGTGACCAGGTTGTTGACGATGGCAACGTTCAGATCGCCGCGCAGTTGCTGGTGCATCTGGTTCACTTCACTGCGAAAGCCCTCGATGGCTACCAGCACGGTTTCGCTGGCACGCAGTACCTCGCGGCCTTCATCCGTCAGGGCGAAGCCGGCACGGCCGCGTTGGCACAGGCGCATGCCCAGGCGCTTCTCCAGGTCGCCCATGTGCAGGCTGATGGCCGAGCGGGTAATGCCTAGCACGCTCTCAGCACCGGAAAAGCTGCCGCATTCAGCTACGGTCTTGAACACGCGCAGTAGCCTTAGATCGAAATCACTTACCTGATGCAGGGGTGTTTTTTTTGTCATGCGTGAGTATTCCGATAACTGAGCGAAAGAAAATACAGATTTAACTTACATTACCGTTCGGTTCAAGCTAGGTCGCATTCACCCAGCTCAGGACCACCGTCATGAATCAGGCCGTGCAAGCAAGTATCCCCCTGGCCCGCGGCCTCAAGTTGGAATCCCACTGGATGCCGTTCTCTTCGAACCGCAATTTCCGCAAGGATCCACGCTTCATTGTCGGTGCCAAAGGTAATTGGTTGATCGATGAGCACGGGCGGCAGGTGTTTGACAGCTTGTCCGGGCTATGGACCTGCGGTGCAGGCCATTCACGTCAGGAAATTGCCGATGCCGTGGCAAAGCAGTTGGTTACCCTGGACTACTCGCCAGCCTTTCAGTATGGCCACCCGCTGTCGTTCAAGTTGTCCGAGAAGATTGCCAGCCTGACACCCGGTGACCTCAACCACGTGTTCTTCACAGGTTCCGGCTCCGAATGCGCGGACACCTCGATCAAGATGGCGCGGGCCTACTGGCGTTTGAAGGGGCAGCCGCAGAAAACCAGGCTGATCGGGCGTGCCCGCGGCTATCACGGCGTAAACGTGGCCGGTACTGCCTTGGGCGGAATCGGTGGGAACCGCAAGATGTTCGGTCAATTGATGGATGTCGACCACCTGCCGCACACCTTGCAGCCGGACCTGGCATTTACCAAGGGCGCAGCCGAGACTGGCGGGGTGGCTCTGGCCAATGAGCTGCTGAAATTGATCGAGCTGCACGATGCCTCGAACATCGCCGCAGTCATCGTCGAGCCGATGTCTGGTTCGGCAGGCGTGCTGGTGCCGCCGCAGGGCTATCTGCAGCGGCTGCGTGAAATCTGCAACCAGCACGACATCCTGCTGATCTTCGATGAAGTCATCACCGCATTTGGCCGTATGGGCTGCATGACCGGTGCCGAATACTTCGGTGTCACCCCAGACCTGATGAACGTGGCCAAACAGGTCACCAACGGTGCCATCCCGATGGGGGCGGTGATCGCCAGCAGCAAGATCTATGACGCGTTCATGCACCAGGCCTCGCCCGAATACGCCGTCGAGTTCGCGCATGGGTACACCTATTCGGCTCATCCAGTGGCCTGCGCGGCCGCACTTGCGACCTTGGACTTGCTGGAGAGGGACAACCTGGTCCAGCAGTCGAAGGCACTGGCACCTCACTTCGAGCAAGCCATCCATGGCCTCAAAGGCGCGAAGCATATTGTCGACATTCGCAACTGCGGCCTTGCCGGCGCCCTGCAGATCGCACCGCGTGATGGCGATGCCCTTATTCGCCCCTTTGAAGCTGGCATGGCGCTGTGGAAGGCCGGGTTCTATGTGCGCTTCGGCGGCGACACGCTGCAATTCGGCCCCACCTTCAACACCAAACCCCAGGAACTGGATCGCCTGTTCGACGCCGTGGGCGAAGCCCTGCAAGGCGTCAACTGATCGACTGCCCCCGTTCGGCGGAGGCGCTTCTTATATATAGGCAGCTTGTGACCAAGCTTTGAGGAATGAAGATGACCACTATCAAGCACTTGATTCACGGTGAACACGTCGCAGACGATGCGCGCACCACTGACGTATTCAACCCCTCCACCGGCCAGGCGATTCACAAGCTCGGCCTGGCGAGCCGTGCCACCGTGCAGAAGGCCATCGACTCTGCTCAGGCTGCTTTCCCGGCTTGGCGCAATACCCCTCCAGCAAAGCGCGCGCAAGTGATGTTCCGTTTCAAGCAGCTGCTGGAAGCAAACGAGCAGCGCATTGCCCAGCTGATCAGTGAAGAGCACGGCAAGACCATCGAGGACGCGGTAGGTGAACTCAAGCGCGGTATCGAGAACGTCGAGTTCGCCTCGGCCGCGCCTGAAATCCTCAAGGGTGAGTACAGCCGCAACGTCGGCCCGAACATCGATGCCTGGTCCGATTTGCAGCCCATCGGTGTGGTCGCTGGCATCACCCCGTTCAACTTCCCAGCCATGGTGCCGCTGTGGATGTACCCGCTGGCCATCGCCTGCGGCAACTGCTTCATCCTCAAGCCCTCCGAGCGTGACCCAAGCTCGACCCTGCTGATCGCCGAGCTGCTGCACGAAGCTGGCCTGCCAAAGGGCGTGTTGAACGTGGTGCATGGCGACAAGGAAGCGGTGGATGCGCTGATCGAAGCGCCTGAAGTGAAAGCGCTGAGCTTCGTTGGCTCCACCCCGATCGCCGAGTACATCTATGCCGAAGGCACCAAGCGCGGCAAGCGCGTGCAGGCCTTGGGCGGCGCCAAGAACCACGCCGTGCTGATGCCTGATGCCGAGCTGGACAATGCCGTCAGCGCGCTGATGGGGGCTGCCTACGGTTCGTGCGGCGAGCGCTGCATGGCCATCTCCGTGGCGGTGTGCGTAGGTGACCAGGTCGCCGACGCGCTGATCGCCAAGCTGGAGCCGCAGATCAAGGCGCTCAAGATTGGTGCCGGCACCCACTGCGGCCTGGACATGGGGCCGCTGGTTACCGCCGCTGCACGTGACAAGGTGCTGGGTTACATCGATGACGGCGTTGCTGCGGGTGCCAAAGTGGTTGTCGATGGCCGCGGCTTCAAGGTCGCAGGTAACGAGGACGGCTACTTTGTCGGCGGCACCTTGTTCGATCGCGTCACGCCTGAGATGCGCATCTACAAGGAAGAGATCTTCGGCCCGGTACTGTGCGTCGTGCGCGTGAGCAGCCTGGAAGAAGCCATCAAGCTGATCAACGACCACGAATATGGCAACGGCACCTGCATCTTCACCCGTGACGGTGAGTCGGCACGCTTGTTCTGCGACGAGATCGAAGTGGGCATGGTGGGCGTCAACGTACCGCTGCCAGTACCTGTGAGCTACCACAGCTTCGGCGGCTGGAAGCGTTCGCTGTTCGGCGACCTGCATGCCTACGGCCCGGACGGCGTGCGCTTCTACACCCGCAAGAAAGCCATCACCCAGCGCTGGCCGAAGCGCACGAGCCATGAGGCTGCGCAGTTCGCGTTCCCGAGCAATAGCTAAGGCGGTGCCCTGTTCGAGTAGCAGCGTCATCGGCTGTTCTGACGGAGAAATGCCGATGGCGCTGCTGCTCACCCCCGTAATGCATTTACGGGTGCCCGATACCTGTCGGGACCAACTTCTCACCTTTTGTCAAAGGCTCAGGCTGGAGACCTCGCCGCCATCACGCTGGCGGCATTTCTTTTCAGGCAGGGGCTGAAGCATCAATTCATGAGGTCCATAGGCACCATGGCAATTTCCAACGAATACGTAAAAGGCCTCGATCGCGAATTTGTCTTCCATTCGTGGTCGACCCAGGGCGCACTCAACCCGCTGGTCATCGCAGGTGGGGAGGGGTGCGCGGTCTGGGATCATGACGGCAAGCGCTACCTGGACTTCTCCAGCCAGCTGGTCAACACCAACCTGGGTCACCAACACCCAGCGGTCATTGCGGCTATCCAAGAGCAAGCCGCTATGTTGACGACTATCGCTCCAGCCACTGCCAACCTTGCGCGTGGCGAAGCTGCCAAGCGCATCATCGAGCAGGCACCGAAGGGCTTCAAGAAGGTCTTCTTCACCAACGGTGGTGCTGATGCCAACGAAAACGCCATGCGTATGGCTCGGCTCTTTACCGGTCGCGACAAGGTGTTGTCCGCCTACCGCTCCTACCACGGCAACACTGGTTCGGCGATCGTCGCCACGGGTGACCCGCGCCGGGTGCCGAACGAGTATGCCCGTGGCCATGTGCACTTCTTCACGCCTTACCTGTACCGCAGCGAGTTCAGCGCGCAAACCGAGGCCGAAGAGACCGAGCGCGCACTGCGCCACCTTCGTCGTGTGATCGAGAGCGAAGGTTCCAGCTCGATCGCCGCCATACTGCTTGAAAGCCTGCCTGGCACCGCCGGTATCCTGATGCCTACCGCAGCCTACATGCAGGGTGTGCGTGAGCTGGCGACCGAGTTCGGCATCCTGCTGATACTCGACGAAGTCATGTCTGGCTTTGGCAGGACCGGCAAGTGGTTCGCGCTGGAGCATTATGGCGTCGTGCCTGACCTGATTACCTTTGCCAAGGGCGTCAACTCGGGCTACGTTCCGGTAGGCGGTGTGGTGATCTCGGAGCAGATTTCCAGCTACTTCGATACCCACTTCTTCCCGGGCGGCCTGACCTACTCCGGGCACCCACTGGCCATGGCATCGATCGTTGCTGCCATTGACGCCATGCGCAAGGAGCGGGTTGTCGAGAATGCGCTGGAGATCGGCACCAACACCCTGGGCCCGCGCCTGCGCGAGCTGCAGCAACGTCATGCATCGATTGGTGATGTGCGCGGCGCTGGCGTCTTCTGGGCGCTGGAGTTCGTCAGCGACAAACAAAGCCGGGCACCGCTGGCTGCGGACAAAATGCAGGCACTTAAAGCCAAGCTGCTGGAGCGTGGTCTGCTGCCATTTGTTGTCGAGAACCGCATCCACGTAGTTCCGCCGTGTGTTGTTACCGCAGAAGAAGTCGAGGCGGGCATTGTCATTCTCGATGAAGTCATCGGCTCGGTACTGGGCTGATTGACCTGACGCTTTTGCTGGAATTTCTGGTTGTAGAACAAGCCGCCATCACCCTGGCGGCTTTTTTATTGATAGTGCTTCCCGTGTAGGAGCGGCCAGTTGAATTCAGATAGCCAGGCTGTCGACCACACCGCCGTCAACCCGCAAGGCTGCGCCGGTGGTGGCGGAGGAGTAAGGGGAGGCGAGGTACACCGCCAGGTGGGCGACTTCGTCGACATCGGCGGCGCGCTGGATGATCGAGCTCGGCCGTGCGGTACGTACGAAGTTGTCGGCTTCTTCACGGATGCTGCGCCCGGACGCCTGGGCTGCACCGGCCACCAGTGCGGCCACGCCGTCGGTCAGGGTCGGGCCAGGCAGCACTGCGTTCACCGTAACCCCGGTACCAGCCAGGCGCTTGGCCAGGCCATGGGATACCGCCAGGTTGGCGGCCTTGGTCACGCCGTAGTTGATCATGTCGGCAGGGATGGCAATGCCCGATTCCGAGGAAATGAACAGGATCCGTCCCCAGCCTTTCTCGACCATGCCTGGGGCATAGTGGCGGGCCAGGCGCACGCCGCTGAGTACGTTGGTGTCGTAGAAGCGCGTCCACTCGCTGTCGGCCACGTCGAAGAAGTCGACGTCATCGTAGATGCCCAGGTTGTTGACCAGGATGTCGGCCCGTGGGTGGGCGGCGAACAGGGTTTCAGCACCGGCGGCGGTACCCAGGTCAGCAACCACGCCGTGGATCTGCCCACCGCCGCCTTGCTCGCGCAGTTCGGCCAGGGCGGCATCCAGCGACTTCTGGCTGCGGCCGGCAATGACCACGTCGGCGTTGGCGCGGGCCAGGCTGCGGGCGATGGCCAGGCCAATACCGCCGGTCGAGCCGCTGATGATGGCGGTGCGCCCGCCGAGGTCGATGTTCATGGAATGGCTCCTGTGGGTGAGTTGTATCGATGGGAACCATGCTAGTGAAGCGCACTCAGACTGTAAAAGACGTAATTCGACTGAGTTCAGACTTGTATGGACTTATCAAGCCCTTCCTCGGCCAATGCCAGCACCCGCTCGCGGAAAATGCCCACGATTGGCCGCAGGTCCACCTGGTGCCACGCCGCCCACAACTGCACGCTGGGCTGGAACCAGTCCAGCTGGCGCAGCACCACAGTCGGCCCGGCGCTGGCCGACAGGCTGCTTTGCACCATGGCCAGGCCCAGGCCGGCTGACACCAGACCGAGCACGCTCAGTGGGTCGGTAGCCTCCAGCGACAAGCGCGGGGTAAAGCCGGCATCGCCGCAGCGGGCAATGAAGTCGTCACGCTTGTTCACCTGGTCGGGCTGGCCACCGGTGATGATCCATTCCTGCTCGTGCAGGTCGGCAGGGGTCGGTTCGGCCTTGCTGGCTAGCGGGTGCGCGGCCGGAATGGCCAGCAGCATCGGGTCGTCCAGCACCGGCTGGCCGCGCAGGTCGGGGTCGTGCTTCGGCGGCGGTTCGCACACCAGGGCAATGTCCAGGCTGCGCTGGCGCAGGCCTTCGAACTGCTCGTTGGGGGTCATGTTGTACAGCGCAATGTGAATGTTCGGGCGCTCGCCACGAATCGCCCGCACCGCACCGGGCAGTACGCCGGCATGGATGGCGTGGTTGACATAGCCGATGCACAGCCCGCCTTCCTCGCCACGGCCCAGGCGCTTGCCCAGTGACTCCAGGCGCTCGGCATGCTTGAGCAGGCCACGCGCCTCGGCCAGGAAGGTGCGCCCGTCTCTGGTCAGGTACAGGCGCTGGTTGCGCCGTTCGAACAGGGCCAGGCCAAGGTTGTCCTCCAACTGGGCGATCTGCCGGCTGAGGGGCGACTGGGAAATATGCAGCTGCTCGGCGGCCCGGCCAACGTTCTCGCATTCGGCAACGGCCACGAAGTAGCGCAACTGACGTAGATCTTGCATAAGACCTCCAGGGACTTAACTATTTCTAATTATGGCTTTAAAGGTCTAAAAATGGCCAGCCTGAACACGAACGGGCCACGTTGTTTGGTGGCGATGCCCGTGGCCTGACCGATTACCCGGCAATGGCAACAGCATGATCTCAGGCTTGTGGGAGCGGGGGGGGGGTGGGGCGGGGGGGCCCAACCGCCCCCCCCGGGTCGGAGGCGCG
>NZ_JBDJLK010000020.1:0-81615 GCF_039673335.1 Pseudomonas sp. TWI929 | reverse complement strand
GCGAACGCTTCGCGCATGCTGAAGCCTTGCATGGCGTCGCGGTGTTGCTGAAGCGCCTGCCAGGCGGGCAGGGCCGTCACATCATGGGGTGTACGGTAATACGCCATTGCGGGGGTCCTTGATGCATGGTGATGCCTCTAAAACGGCAGACATTGCCAGGCAGCGATAACGCAAATGGATAAGCCATTGCGCCACAGAGTATGCAGCGCACGGTGCCATCTTTACTGAGTGATTAAATCCGACAATGCGGATTTGCAGGTTACCCCAGTATTTGCAAAGTAATCTTGCCAGCCCTTGAACTCCGTCCAGGCAGAAACAAAAACAAAATCGGTCTTGAACACTTCAGAAACCGTATGATCGTAACGACTGTCCCCAATAAAGAGCGCAGGGAATTCAATGTTACCTGCAGCGATTTCCCGGGCGAAAATGGTTTCTTTGGGGTCGGGACTGCCAAAAATCCCACCATCGAAGTAATCAGATATGCCCCGCTCAGAAAACACATGCCTCAATTCGACCTGAGCACCACCAGAGACAATCAGCCATTTGGCATTCGGCGAAGCGCGTCGAAGATCCTCGAGGCCTTCTGCAATTTTACATTGCATCAGGCCGTCCGCAACTTCCTTGCTATAGGCATCAAGCAGGTACTGCATGTCCGACTCGGACGAGCGCACATCCACTATTTCGTTTAAAAAGTATTCAAACTTTTTAAACCTGGATATGCCGCCGTTGGCAGTATGATGCTCGACGAGCGCTTGCGCAGCTGCCTCACCATAGCGCAGCGCCGCCAAGTAGAAGGCGTGAGTTTTTACACGGTTCGAATCGAGGACGACACCATCACAGTCGAATACAACAGTCTTATATTCGCTGAGTTTCATGCTGTCGCCACGCCACTTGCGATCATGGCTTCAGCCAGTGCGAAATCATCAGGCCAGTCTATGTCAAAACCTTCGAGTTGGCTTGTAACATGCAAAAGTGGATTGACTCCGATACGGTCATTGTATTGCTGATAACCTGCCCTGCTGAGCATAAAAACAGCACTGTCTACTTCATAGATGGTTTTCAACGTTTGCGTACGGGGCCACTTTTCTACGTTGCGATCGTAATTTAGTGGCTTGCGCTCATCCCATAGAAACCCATGAATCGCTTTCACGGACATCAATGAATCGTAGCCATCCTCAAGCGCCTTAAAGTATGCCTGAATGGCTTTACCATAACTTTCAGAGCCATAAAAAGGCGAAGTTACATGCGTCCACAGAATATGCTCTTTACTGGTAACACTCTCAGCCAAGGCAACCAATTCGTCAGTACTGGTTGCGCTGCTCGACAATGAATCCTCACGCTTGTGAATCTTGAGCTTTGCACAATCAAACGCCGATGCGAAATCGATAATTTCTTCATCATTGGTACTAAGAACAATTTCGTCAATAAGCTCACAATACTTCAATTGATTGAGCTTGACTTCGATGAGCCCAAAATCGAAATCAGAAAATTTCTTTATATTCTTGCGAGGCACACGCTCGCTACCTTTTCTGCAAGGCAAGAAACATGAAACACTCATGGCGTAACTTCCAATTTACCGTAGACACTTGCAGCGGGAACATCATAGCGCGACGGGGTGATAGCCAATATATCGACCGCCCCGACGCTGCGGCGGTAGAGCGCTAGCAATTTATTCATCTCGGCATTTCGAGGATCATCTGCCTGATAGCCATCGAAACCAGCGAGCAAGATACGGCTGGCACCGCCACTAGCAGAAATTGCGAGCGCATAGGCAATCACCAATGCTGTAGGCAGTACACAGAAGCCTTCATGAAACTCAAACTGCCCATCCCTTACTTCGATACCGAAGTCTAGAAGCTCTTTACCTTCTAGAGCTTGACGCACCTCTTGCGGAAGCATCCCAGCAGGAGTGATCAGGGGCTGTGGCAATGTTGCATGCTGCTCACAGTCAGCGAGCAATCTGAGCGGGTGGCATGCAAGGCGAGCGTCAATTAATTCTGGAGCAATCTTGGCCTGTGTATTAAGTGCCATGACGAACGGCTTATACCCACGAATATAGGCCTCGATCGCGGCTCTATGCTTTTCCACTCCTGGGCCGGTACCCAGCAGTAATACTTCGCGCCCAGCTAGAACCTGCGCTGGCGCCCAGTTGCCTTGCGTAGGGCTCTGATAGAAGAAACGGGCGGAGTTCAATGTGCGCGAGCTGAACTTCTTACCGCCCTCAATACGCAGATGCTCTATAACGGCCAAGACATCTTCTTCACCGTAGCGCGAGTCCCCCAGCATTTCTTGAATATAAGTAGGGTGTATCCCATACTTACCCGCCAGGTAATAGTAAGCATTGGTACCCCACCCGCACTCGTGCTGCAGAGGTCGGAAGTAGCGATTGATAATGCTCATCAGGGGAACAATGTTCGTGCTTTGGCCACAGCGCTCCGATAGTTCGATTACCAAGTACTCTGTTTTCGCGTTGCCTGGACCACGCCCCATACCGGTAACGGTGGCATCCAACCAAGTGACGCCTTCGTCCAAGGCGCGCAGAGTGTTTTGGAGAGCAAAGCCCATATTGTCATGAGTGTGGATACCCAGAGGACCTTTCCAGCGCGAGCGCAACCAACCGACAACTTGTGCAACTTGATCTGGGCTCATGCTACCCATGCTGTCAGCGAAGTACAGCACATCCAATGGCCATTCAGCCGCAGCAGCTGCCAAGGTCTCGATTTCCTGCTGATTACGGTCAGCAATCTGCATGAGGTTGAATCCAACCTGGAAACCACGCTCTTTCAGCCAGGCGGATGCAGGGAGGGACTGTTCGAACTCGTGTACATGGCAGGCGATACGCACCAGCTCCACAGGCGACGTCGCTGCGGACTCCGGGAACAGCCGGCTCAAGACTTCTTCCATCGGCAAGTCACTTGCGAGCAGTTCCACAGCATTAATCATGACTGCGACTGAAAGTGAACCAGGCACTTCAAGGCTGCGAATGTAGTGATCGGTGGTATAAGCACTTGCCCCTTTGAAGCCGGAGTTATTAAGGGAGCGCAACCCAAGCTCGACAACCTTAACCCCTGCAGCAGCCATTGCCTTGAGATAGTCATCAACTACGGCTGCCGGGAAATCCCAAGAATTGTAGTAGCCACCGTCACGAAGCGTACAATCAATTACAGTACACGCACTCACTTTGAAACCCCCTCAATAACTTGTACAAGCTCATCATATACAACCTGCCAGTTAAGGCTGTAACTGATAAAGTCCATTCTCAAATCAGCATCTTCAGGACGATCGACAATATGCTTGGCATCAATGAGCTTGGTTCGTTTGCGAATATGATTAGTTTCCGTAAGCATCTTGGTATTGAGGTGCGCTACACCTGGGCGCCCTGCAAACCTAGCCACATGGAGACCACCTGTAGCGGAGTTCCCCACATACCCGTCAACAAAACTTGCATATTGAATTTTTTTGACGCTATCCGCACCAACAACACTGAACACCGGAATCGAACTATCCAGCCTTTCTCTTATCTGATTTACAACACCACTATCGAGATCAGTTTCGCGCTGATCTCTAGGTAGCGGGTGTACCGGAGAGGTCCATCCATCGAATACAACACCAACCCCCGGATACAAAAGCTTCAGGGAATTCAATATATTGGCAGCAGCATCAACCTGCTCCAGCCATGAGCGCTTCTGGACTGTGATTCCGAACCATATCAGCGGATAGCAGGACATCAATCCAGTCGTAATCGACGGGCTTAGAGACGCCATCGATTTCCTGGCCGACAAGTTAAATTTCCGGTCAAATCGAGTGACGCTTTCGCTTCGCTCATGGTCAAAATGGGCGCCAACATGGAAGTAGAAACCTTTCGCTTTAATCCCGTTAACCCACAACTCTTCAGCTGTCAGAAACAGCTCAGGGACTTTGACCTCAAACAACTGTGAAAACGAACAGAAATCGCCGCCTTTCAAATAAACAATGCTCGGCAGTCGAGCCAAGAGCCGCGCTTCATGAAGGTCACCCACTGCTGGAGCCACATCATAGTAAAAATGATACGGACGCCCGTGAGACGCAATGACCCCAGAGAATGTTCGAATCCCAGAGGAATACTCGCCAACCGCGGAAAAGTTTCTTATTAACCAATAGACAAATTCCCGCACAAGGCCATCAGTCATGTGCAGAGACAAAACAATCATATTCCGCGTAGGGAAATAGATAGCATCTGCAGAGCCTACCCGCTGGAATATGAAAAATGCTTCGCCAGTAGAAGAAATGAATCTCAGTACATTGATATCATTACTCATTACATAGCTTTCATTACAAAAAGCCATGCCATAACCAAATGGATCTGGAACTATCACCGACCCTTTTGACAAGGACGTTTCAACTGCATTAATGCAAAAATCGCTAGAGGACACATACTTCAAGAACGGCAAGGCTCGCATCATTTCTGCTGGTGCCTTGCCAGACACCAAGTCTTTTAAGGTACTGACCTTCACACCCTTGAATACAATATCATCAAGAATGTCGTCGCTAACCTTAGGCAAAATGGCAGCTAAATCTGGCGTGAGCCTTTTTATATCCCTGCATTTAATAAACTCAGACCACAACTGCTGCACACTTGCAGATTTGAACCCACTTGCTGCAGCTTGAATCAGCCGCCATGGATACTCTTCACCATCAACAACGAAGTTAACCTCAATCGGCTGACCCAGGTCTACCTCGACAGCAGCGTTGAATCCGCAGCGCAACTGGGGATGAACACCGATCAAATCGTCGGATACTTTAAGGATGATGCGCAGTACATCACGACGTTCAACGGTCGGGCGAATCTGGTGTTCCACATCACCGTTCCTGACTAGCAGGTAGACATCCGATTCATTTTTACTTTTTACAAACCAGCCAGCGAAAGAGAGCTTCTTACCACCCAACTGCCTAGTGGATGGAGTATCTAGGCATGAATTAGGCAAGACTTTCTTCAAGCTTGACTTGGCTTTATCGAGCACTGAAAGCTCTAAGATATCAGTATTCACTTCTTCCTCCCCAGCTATCCTTAACGAGCATTCAGCACTCGGACTTGCACTTATCAAATCAAGCCGCGGTAAAATGCGGCGCGTTTCCAACCAAAGAGAACATCACCACCAAAGGGGCGAGAGTACATTATCCAGCGGAACTCCCCACGTTGATCAGGTTCAAGGTCCAGAGCAAGGCGCTCGATATCATTAGATATAAACATCCCGCGATAAACGCCGTCTAACTTGATGATAGGCAAGCCAATACGATGAAGGAAAATTCCATTTTGATGGATTTGCGAACCATGCGCAAAGCAACCGATAAAGTTTGAGATAACCTCACCCTTTACAGTAGTTCGAATGTTCTCACCTGCAGAAGAAGAGTTCGTCACCGCCCCGCACACAAATTCAGAAAACCCTGTCAGGGAATCCGCGTAGTGGACCTCGACCTCTGACAAAGAGTCGAAGTCAGCGTTTAGTGCAGAGACACCAGCAATTGAAGCCGGAGAATGCAGAAACTTACTAATTACTTCTTTGCTGACAGAGGAAAATGAGAACCTCGGCCAGTGAGACAAACCAGAGTTACGAGAGAGATGCGCAATATCTTCCAGCACGACATCATCACTATGAAGTAGTGTCGACGCACGCTCGATATCATACAGCGACTTGAAGTTATCAGGCGAACTCACTATACGCTTGAGCGTTTTAGACAACTCCATCTCACCCGTTTTAATCACCACCGGGCGAACATCAGTACATTTATAATTTTTCCAGTACTTTTTGAGCTTGGGATGGTTTAGAACCTCCCCACTCAGGGCAATACAAAAAGACCCTAAATGGTGTTCAATCTCATAATTTTCTGTTGCTCCAAGCGCCTCTACAGTCGAGCCAAACATTTCTTCCAGGAAACGCATATTGTGCTTGCGACTGAAAAACACACTATCATTAACCAGCATCATACGCGGGCATTGTTCAGCCAACCCGCTAGAATAGAGATAGCCAAAGCCGGACTTATAGCTACCAAAATCGCGCCCATAATTGTACTTTTCAATATAGCAATCAACAACATCGCTATACCGGTCTGGATTTTTAACTTTGAGGGTATTTACACACACTACATACAGACCCAATTCCTTCGCCGAGCGGAGAAAATGGACCACATCATCGCGAATAATACCCTTTTGGTACAACGCCATAAGGACTATCTTTTGGCCCTGATAAGCGGACGAATAAAGTACCTTATCAGCTTTACCCAAGCTCTTGAACCAATTTACGCGAGACTGTAGCGATACGTAAGTATATGCCGCCGGATAAACTAGCTGATCAGCGATCCTATGAAAAATACCCACAAAAAACCCTCAACCCGATCTATTGAAAATTACAATTCAACAATAATATTTTTATTTACAGCACACGCCATCACACGGTCTTTTTCCGGTGTTTTAATCGATATTCCGTAGGCACCTGCTGGCAGATTCGACAAGTCGGCTTTTACGATGAAGCCAGACTGCTTGTAGTCTTCATTGTTGAAGGCTTTGGCAACATCAGGACGGTCATAGCGCGTTGCGCCTTCGAAGGTGTATACCTGCCCTTGAGCGTTTTTCAAAGTAACCAGCATTTTTGAAGTGCCCTGTGCAGTTTCGGCGCCAAGCGCCCACCCACGAAGTTCAACAACCTGTGGACGGACTTTAACACCACGCTCTCTGCTCCCCTGCACCACATCAAGCGAGCAGCGATTGGATTTCTCCACTGGCAAAGAGGCCACGGGATTGTCATTACCGCAACCAGCAAGTGTCATGGCGATTACTGCTGGAACCAATACCAACTTCAAGCTCATAAGATTTCCCTAGCGTTTATTTTCAATTAACTCTTTGTAAATTGCCATGACATGCCCAACACTCTCTCCGGTGATGAGCTTGCCACCCTCCAAGATGACACAACGATCGCACAAAGCTGCAATTTGACCTTGAGAGTGCGATACCAATACAACAGTTTGACCTGATGCAATTTTTTGAATCATGGTGCGCTCAGCTTTCTTTTTGAAACTGGCATCACCCACGCTAAGCACTTCATCCACGAGAATTACATCGGGACTCATAATCGTGCTGATCGCAAAACCCAACCGAGAGGCCATGCCTGTCGAGTAGCTTCTCACCGGCTCTTCGAAATAGTCACCAAGCTCAGAATATGCTTTGATTTCCTCTACCCGCTCGACCACCCGCTTTTTGGGATAACCCAGCAGCATGCCGCCAAAAATTGCGTTATCACGGCCAGTGAGATTACTGTCGAAGCCGGCCTGCAGTGCCAATAGCGCCACCGATGCACCATGGTTCAAAACTTGACCCGAATCGGGATTCAAAGCACCTGACAGGACCTTCAATAACGTCGATTTTCCTGCACCATTCCTGCCAAGAATGCCCAGCGTTTCGCCAGCCTTGATATCCAGGTCAATGCCTTTCAAGGGTTCATGGAACCCTCGTTTACCATTTAGTTTGAACCGCACACCTACGTTACGCAGCGAGAGGACTACATCAGACTTCATGCCATGCCCCGTCTTACAAACTTTTTTCGCTGCAGCTTATAAACAACGTAGTTGACAGCACCCAACAAAAAGCTCACTCCAAACACGTAAAGCAGCCCTTGTATTTCAGGAGCGTTACCTTGCAGAATCACTTCGCGATAGGCAGAAATGATAACCGCCAATGGGTTGTACTGAACCCACTCTCCCACCTTCGCGGGCAGGGACTGGTAGTTGTAAATCACCCCTGACAGGATCATCAGCAGGGTTAAGCCCGTCCCTACAATGTTGGCAATATCGCGAACTATTGAAACCAGCGCCGCAAGCAGCATAGCCAGCACGGTGATCAGCAGAAACTGCAACACAACTATCAGAGGGAAATAAATCAGACTTAAACTTAAACTGTCATCATCCGCCACAAAACGCAAAACAAGCAACAGCACCATGGCTGGACACTGCTTGAACGTCGACTGCACAATGCTGACGAGCGGAAAAAAGGCAGGCTGAACGTTACTATTCAGCATCAACGATTGACCGCCCAATATACTGGTCGCACTGGTCGATACCGCTTTGCTAAACCACATCCAAGGTACTAAACCGCAAAGCAGGAACAGCCCATAATTTTCAACCCCTGCATTCAACACCTTGCCGAACAGGAAGTAATAAATAACGAGGTGCAGCAGAGGCTCCAACACCACCCAGGCGTAATTAAGGTGTGTGCGCGACGACTCTGACTTAAGGTTTAAAATCGCCTTGGTTATCACTAATGCAGAAAAGTGCATAAGCGAAGATGATGGGCCTTTTACCTTTCGCACATCATCTTGAACGACAGTCGCCGGCGAGTTTAAAATTTCAGCCCCGTACTGCATCGCTAACCGGTAGCGCCGTGCCAAGACATGCTGCCCTGCCTGCCCATAAGCGTGTGACAGCTTTTGATAGGCATGGGGGTGTGCTGGTTTCAAGACAATTACGGCTTTCCAATACTCGGCAACTTCTTCCCACTGTTCGAGCTTTTCGGAAAATTCCGAGGCTTGAATTAGCGGTTCAATCTGCTCACTGGCCACATTACGAGCAAGCAGGTTATGCGCTTTTGCGGCGGCTACGTCACCGTTTCGCATCGCCAATGCAGCTATACGGCAAAGCAGCTCCCAGCGGTCCCCCAATACAGCACGACCTTGCGCCAGAAATTCCGCTTCAAGTGCCGCGTCATCTTTCAGCTGCGCCCAGTCTGCACTAACTAGCCAAGTCGAGAGGTGCTTATCAAATTGACGACGACTAAACTCTAACAGTTCACCCGCTTGCTGATACAACTCTTGCTTGAAGCAGCAAATAGCGCCTTGCATCCATGGTGTAGGATGGCCCTTATACTGCTCACGGAAGGCCTGCCATAGAGTACCGGCCTCCACCCAGCGCTTTTGCTGCATCAGCGCGTTCGCCAAATCGAATGCTTGCGCGGGTGCGAGATATTCTATCTGAGTCATAAGTTCCAATGCGCAAAACGCAGGGCATTAGCCCTGCGTCTCGTCGATCGCTACCGTGGTTTTATTTACTGTAATTCTCGAACACATCCACTTCGGCCAGCCGCTTGCCAAGCACGTCTTTCGTCGAAAGCTGCGGCTCAAAGTCAATCGGCCATTCAATGCCGATATCCGGGTCGTTCCAGATAATGCAGCGCTCATGCGCCGGGGCATAGAAGTCGGTGGTTTTGTAAAGAAACTCGGCAGTTTCCGACAGCACCACAAAACCGTGGGCGAAGCCTTCCGGCACCCATAGCTGATGCTTGTTTTCCGCCGACAGGTGCGCGCCAACCCATTTACCGAAGGTAGGCGAATTGCGACGGGCATCGACAGCAACGTCGAACACTTCACCCTGCACCACGCGCACCAGTTTGCCCTGTGGCTGTTGCAGTTGGTAGTGCAGCCCACGCAGCACGCCCTTGGCAGAGCGGGAGTGGTTGTCCTGAACAAATTTGACTTCGCGGCCTACCACTTCATCAAAAATCTTCTGATTGAAGCTTTCGAAGAAGAAACCACGATCATCACCGAAAACCCGAGGCTCAAACAAAATGACTTCGGGTATGGCCAAAGGAGTTGCTTTCATCAGTAGATTTTCTCCTGCAGCAAACGTTTCAGGTATTGGCCATAACCGTTCTTGGCCAGTGGAGCAGCCAGTTTTTCCAGCTGTTCCGCTGTAATCCACTGCTGGCGGAAAGCAACTTCTTCAGGGCAGGCAACTTTAAGGCCCTGGCGGTGTTCGATGGTGGCGATGTAGTGGCTGGCCTCGAGCAGCGAGTCGTGGGTGCCGGTGTCGAGCCATGCGTAGCCGCGACCCATGATCTCGACAGACAGGCTGCCCTGCTCCATGTAGATGCGGTTGAGGTCAGTGATCTCCAGTTCACCACGCGGCGAAGGCTGGATACTTTTGGCGATCTCAACCACTTGCTGGTCATAGAAATACAGGCCGGTTACCGCGTAGTTCGACTTCGGCTGCAGCGGCTTCTCTTCCAGGCTGACAGCTTTGCCCTGGTCGTTGAATTCGACCACACCGTAACGCTCGGGGTCGTTGACGTGATAGGCAAACACGGTCGCACCATGGTCACGGTCTGTTGCGCTGAGCAGCAGTTCGTTGAAGTGGTGCCCGTAGAAAATGTTGTCGCCCAACACCAATGCCGACAGATCGTTACCGATGAACTGCTCGCCAATGATGAAGGCTTGGGCCAGACCGTCCGGCGAAGGCTGGACTGCATACTGGATGTTCACCCCCCAACGCGCACCATCCCCAAGCAGCTGCTCAAAGCGCGGGGTGTCTTGCGGGGTGGAGATGATCAAGATGTCGCGAATACCCGCC
The DNA here is from genome assembly GCF_039673335.1 of Pseudomonas sp. TWI929. Classification (NCBI taxonomy): domain Bacteria; kingdom Pseudomonadati; phylum Pseudomonadota; class Gammaproteobacteria; order Pseudomonadales; family Pseudomonadaceae; genus Pseudomonas; species Pseudomonas sp. TWI929. Next base: position 71,244 of record NZ_JBDJLK010000020.1, on the reverse strand, counting down.
AGCATCAGCGTAGTCAGCGGGTAGTAGATCATCGGCTTGTCGTATACCGGCAACAGCTGTTTGGAAATCGACAGCGTTGCAGGGTGAAGACGGGTGCCGGACCCACCGGCCAAAATAATCCCTTTACGTTTATTCATCATTGCTTCTCTATGATTTCTGTCAGCATCCGTGCCACACCGTATTCCCAGGACGGGAGATTCAGCTTGAAGGCGTTTTGCAGTTTTTCGGTATTCAGCCGGGAGTTGCCCGGGCGCTTGGCCGGGGTTGGGTAGGCATCCGTGGCAAGTGCATTGACTGCCTCAGCCGAAACCTTCAGCTCCACGCCAGCGGCAGCAGCCTGGCTGATGACATAGCGCGCGTAACCGCACCATGTGGTTTCACCGCCCGCTGCCAGGTGGTAGATACCATCCAGCTTCGGGTTGTGCCGCGCAGCCGGAATAGCATGCGCCGTCACGTCGGCGATCAGCTCGGCCCCTGTAGGTGCACCAAACTGGTCATCGATCACGCCCAAGGTGTCGCGCTCACGCGCCAGGCGCAGCATGGTTTTCGCGAAGTTGTTGCCGCGGGCTGCGTACACCCAACAAGTGCGGAAGACCAGGTGGCGACAGCCCGATGCCTGAATCGCCTGCTCCCCAGCCAGCTTGCTGACGCCGTATACGTTCAGCGGGCCGACACCATCAGTCTCGCGCCAGGCCTGCGTACCGTCGCCAGGGAACACGTAGTCGGTGGAGTAATGCACCAGCAGCGCACCACTGCTTGCCGCAGCCTCAGCCATTACCGCTACAGCCTCGGCGTTGACCAGGTGTGCCTGGCTCGGCTCGGATTCGGCCTTGTCTACTGCGGTGTAGGCGGCGGCATTGACGATAACGTCGGGGGTGTAACGCGCCAGCGTGTCCTTGAGCCCTTCGAGGTTGACCAGGTCACCGCAGAAATCAACGCTACGCGAATCCAGGGCAAGTACCTCGCCCAAGGGGGCGAGGCTGCGCTGCAGCTCCCAGCCCACTTGGCCATTCTTGCCCAGCAGTAGAATTTTCATGCGTTGCGCTCGGCGTAGTTCTTCTCTACCCAGTCACGGTAATTGCCGGACAGCACACTTTCGACCCAAGGCTGGTTATCCAGGTACCACTGAACGGTCTTGCGAATACCGGTTTCAAAGGTCTCGGCTGGCTTCCAACCCAGCTCGCGCTCCAGCTTGCGAGCATCAATGGCATAACGGCGGTCGTGGCCAGGGCGGTCGGTGACGTAGGTGATCTGGTCGCTGTAGAGCTTGCCGTCGGCACGTGGACGGAACTCGTCCAGCAAACCGCACACACGGTTTACGATTTCCAGATTCGGCTTTTCATTCCAGCCACCAACGTTGTAAACCTCGCCCACGGTACCTGCTTCGAGCACGCGGCGAATGGCGCTGCAGTGGTCTTTGACGTACAGCCAGTCACGAATTTGCTGGCCGTCGCCATACACCGGCAGCGCCTTGCCAGCCAGGGCATTGACGATCATCAGCGGGATCAACTTCTCAGGGAAGTGATACGGGCCGTAGTTGTTCGAGCAGTTGGTGGTCAGTACCGGCAGGCCATAAGTATGGTGGTAGGCGCGTACCAAGTGGTCGCTGGCGGCCTTGCTCGCGGAGTACGGGCTGTTCGGCTCGTACTGGTGCGTTTCCGTGAAAGCTGGCGCATCGCCAGCAAGCGAACCGTACACTTCATCGGTGGATACGTGAAGGAAGCGGAACTTTTGCTGCTCATCAGCTTCCAACCCATTCCAGTAGGCGCGAACGGCCTCTAGCAAACGGAAGGTGCCCACGATGTTGGTCTGGATGAAGTCTTCCGGGCCATGAATCGAGCGATCAACATGCGACTCTGCAGCAAAATTGATAATGGCGCGCGGGCGATGCTCCGCAAGCAGCTTACCTACCAGCTGGTTGTCAGCGATGTCGCCGTGCACGAACACATGCTGCGGGTTACCTTCCAGGGTGGAGAGGTTCTCCAGGTTCCCGGCATAGGTCAGCTTGTCCAGGTTGATGACGATTTCACCCGACTGGCCAACCCAGTCAAGTACGAAGTTGGCGCCGATGAAACCGGCACCACCAGTTACCAGAATTGTCATTTGATCAGATCTTTTTCAGTATTATCGCGAGCAGCAACCCGAGGTTGCCAAGGAGGGTCTGACGATGCAGGCCTGCTTTGATCACTTTGTAGACGCGAACAGGCAGGCTTCGTTTTCGGGCTGTCTTGAACAGCTTCAGGGTTTTGCGGTGGTCCTTGCTCAACCGGTGGCTCATGCTGTCCAAGGCGCGGATGTTCTGGGCATTCCATTCATAGAAACGCCCCTGGAACACCATCACCAAGCGCCGCAGGCGGGCACACCAGTCCGAATTGCTGCCAATGACATTGTCGGCGTGCTGCCGGTAATAAACCCGGGGTTTAGGGTCGTATCGAACGATGCCAGATGCACCCGTGACCAGCTGATAGCACCACCAATCGTGGGAAGGCACAGTCAGCTCAGCGCCGGCTTCCATGATCAAGGCTCGCGCCGCCTTGTTGAAGACCATGGTGTTGCCCCCACTGATGCTCTGCACCAAGGCATTCTTGAAGTGAGGAGGCGAGGCAAAATGTGGCGAAAAGCCGCGATGGATACCCTCGTCGCAAATAAGCAGGGTGCGGCCGCAATAGAGTGCAGGCTGGTCGGCAGGCAAGCTCGCAAGCCAGTCCACTGCTACCTGAAGCTTGCTTGGGCACCAAACGTCATCTTGGTCTGACCAGGCAAAATAGTCCGCGTCGATGTCCGACCTGCAGGTTAACGACAGGAAATTCCGTACATAACCAGCTCGCGGGCCGTTCACCAGCTTTATGCGGTGCTCGCCCCACGCGTCCACGTACCCCTTGATTACGTCGAGCGTACCGTCCTGCGAGTCGTCATCCGACACATGCAGCACCCAGTTTCGATAGGTTTGCTGCTCGAAGGAGTCCAGCTGCTGAGACAGGAAATTTGCACCGTTATAGGTGCACATGAGGATAGCCACACGCGCAAGCTCAGGAATGCTTAATTCCTGTGAAAATAGGAGCTTGGCTGGCGTTTGGACGCCTGGGGGTTGAGTGAGCACCGCCACGCTTGTCTTCCCTGAAATGACAACTGCTTGCGCAGAAAACCCTAATTAATTTTGAGTGCCATCAAAAAGCCATTGCACAAAATCGCGGGGAAGGATAGCACATTCGCACTAGTTTCTAAATATCTCGTGAAATTCTTGTCATACGGATAAATTTTTCTTTAAAAAGCAGGAACCAACACCGCATTTATCGTCATAAAAATTACGACGAATGGAATCTAGACCGAATTCAGACCACAAAGATATTCATCCCCACAGGATGGAGTTCACACAGCAAATACAGTGCCACACGCCGTGACGCGCTGGACTCCAACGGTGGTCTACTGCGCTACTCAAAAAGCGACTCCCCGCACCAATTGCCATCGGTTCGTGTTAATAGGGTTGGTAGTTGCCTGGAAGCGGCCAATGCCGCAGATGGGTACCCGAACCGTTTGCCGGATGCCGTCTTACCACTTGGCAGTGGCCATTTCTCGTGGTTTTCCGTCATCTTGCGAGCCACACCCGGGGACCGGACACGGAGCGGTGGGAACAGGTTGACCTGTTCGGCATGAGCTTTTAGCGGGAGGCCCTGGGCCGCGCAGCATGGCCCTGCAGGGCTGTTGCCGTATGCGCCGTACAAGCGGCAGCGTGGGCATTTGAAGCGAATGTACCCTTACGTAAAGCGTCTGGGTTACCTGAGGGCAGTTTCCTGCCCCCCCGAAGGACCAAGGCAGATGTGTCTTTCAATAAACCTTATCTTGCAGCAGCCCCTTCAAATACTGCCCATACCCATTCTTGGCCAACGGCTCAGCCAGCTTCAACAGCTGCTCCGCCCCAATCCACCCCTGCCTGAACGCCACTTCTTCCGGACAAGCTACCTTCAACCCCTGCCGCCGCTCAATGGTCGCGATATACCCGCTAGCCTCCAGCAGCGAGTCATGGGTGCCGGTATCCAGCCAGGCATACCCACGCCCCATGATCTCCACCGACAGCCGGCTCTGCTCCAGGTACACCCGGTTCAAATCGGTAATTTCCAGCTCGCCACGGGCAGACGGCTTGATACCCTTGGCTATCTCGACCACGTCCTTGTCGTAGAAGTACAACCCAGTCACGGCGTAGTGAGACTTGGGTTTGGCCGGCTTCTCTTCCAGGCTTATGGCCTTGCCCTTGCCATCGAACTCCACCACACCATAACGCTCGGGGTCCTGCACATGGTATGCGAACACGCTGGCGCCCTCGCCGCGCCCCATGGCATTGCGCAGTAACTGCTGGAAGTCATGGCCGTAGTAGATGTTGTCGCCCAGCACCAGCGCGGACAAGTCGTTGCCGATGAAGTCCTCGCCAATCAAAAACGCCTGGGCAAGGCCATCCGGGGAGGCCTGCACGGCGTAGGTGATATTGATACCCCAGCGGTGGCCATCACCCAGCAATTGCTCGAAACGCGGGGTGTCTTGCGGGGTGGAGATGATCAGGATGTCTTGAATGCCCGCCAGCATCAGGGTAGTCAGCGGGTAGTAGATCATCGGTTTGTCATACACTGGCAGCAGCTGCTTGGAAATTGCCAGGGTCGCCGGGTGCAGGCGAGTACCCGACCCGCCCGCCAGAATGATGCCTTTACGCTTCATAGTGGTCATTTCTCGTGTATTTCCGTGAGCATACGAGCCACACCCAGGCGCCAGTCTGGCAAGGTCAGGGCAAAGGCTTTCTGCAGTTTATGGGTGTCAAGACGCGAGTTGGCCGGCCGCTTGGCCGGGGTCGGGTAGGCATCGGTGGTCAACGGGTTGACCTGTTCGGCAAGAGCTTTCAATGGTACGTCCAGAGCAGCCGCTTGCTCCAACACGTAACGGGCGTAGCCACACCAGGTGGTTTCACCGGCGGCGGCCAGGTGGTACAGGCCACTCAGGGCCGGGTTGCAGCGGGTGGCAGTGATGGTGTGGGCGGTGATGTCGGCAATCAGCTCAGCACCGGTCGGGGCGCCATGCTGGTCGCCGATCACGCCCAGGCTGTCGCGCTCCGCGGCCAGGCGCAGCATGGTCTTGGCGAAGTTGTTGCCGCGTGCGGCATACACCCAGCAGGTGCGGAAGATCAGGTGCTGGCAACCAGCGGCCTGGATGGCTTGCTCGCCGGCCAGTTTGCTTGCGCCATAGGCATTCAGCGGGCCGACGGTGTCGTCCTCACGCCAAGCCTGAGTGCCCTGCCCCGGGAATACGTAGTCGGTGGAGTAATGCACCAACAGTGCCCCGCAGTCTGCGGCGGCGCGGGCCAGCACGCCGACGGCTTCGGCGTTTATCTTGAACGCTTGCTCGCGATCGCTTTCAGCCTTGTCCACGGCGGTATACGCGGCGGCGTTGACGATTACATCGGGACCATAGGCCCGCACGGTTTCGGCCAGACCTTCCAGGTTGGAAAGGTCGCCACAATGCGCTTGGCTGCGGGAGTTCAGCGCCAGCACCTGGCCCAACGGGGCCAGGCTGCGTTGCAGCTCCCAGCCTACCTGGCCGTCCTTGCCCAGAAGCAGAATCTTCATGCCGAGCGCCCTGAGTAGTTCTTCTCTACCCAATCTCGGTAGCTACCGGACTGTACGTTCTGTACCCACTCCTGGTTGTCGAGGTACCAGGCCACGGTTTTGCGAATGCCTGTCTCGAAGGTTTCGGCCGGTTTCCAGCCCAGCTCGCGCTCCAGCTTGCGGGCGTCGATGGCGTAGCGGCGGTCATGGCCGGGGCGGTCGGTCACGTAGGTGATCTGTTCGGCGTAAGGCTTGCCGTCGGCGCGGGGGCGCAGCTCGTCCAGCAGCGCACAAACGCGGTTGACGATTTCCAGGTTGGGCTTTTCGTTCCAGCCGCCGACGTTGTAAACCTCACCGGTTTTACCAGCTTCCAGCACACGGCGGATGGCGCTGCAGTGGTCCTTGACGTACAGCCAATCGCGAATCTGCTGGCCGTCGCCGTACACCGGCAGTGACTTGCCGGCCAGGGCATTGACGATCATCAGCGGAATGAGCTTTTCCGGGAAGTGGTACGGGCCGTAGTTGTTCGAACAGTTGGTGGTCAGCACCGGCAGGCCGTAGGTGTGGTGGTACGAGCGCACCAGGTGATCGCTGGCCGCCTTGCTGGCCGAGTACGGGCTGTTGGGCTGGTACTGGTGGGTTTCGGTGAAGGCCGGCTCGTCGGCGGCCAACGAACCGTAAACTTCGTCGGTGGACACGTGCAGGAAGCGGAACGCCTGGCGCGCCTGGTCATCTAGGCCACCCCAGTGGGCGCGCACCGCCTCCAGCAGGCGGAAGGTGCCTACGATGTTGGTTTCGATGAAGTCTTCCGGGCCGTGAATGGAGCGGTCGACGTGTGACTCGGCAGCAAAATTGACGATGGCGCGCGGCTGGTGCTCTTTCAGCAGGCGGGCTACCAGTTCGGAGTCGCCGATATCGCTATGCACGAAGATATGGCGCGTGTCACCCTGCAGGCTGCTCAGGGTTTGCAGGTTGCCTGCGTAGGTGAGCTTGTCGAGGTTGACCACGGGCTCGTTGGAGCCTACCAGCCAGTCCAGAACGAAATTAGCGCCAATGAAGCCTGCGCCGCCGGTTACCAGAATAGTCATTTAAGTTTGCTTCCGCTGTCATGGACTTCTTGTCCGGCCTCTGAATATTAGCCGCTTGGCAGGCAAACCGAGCGGCGGCTAAAAGATGTCATCGTGCTAGTCAATCAGGATGGCACGCCTATCTCCCGCCTAGTCGAAACATTCCATATCCTGCAACGCTTTGCCCAGGCGGTCTTTATCAGACAGCAGCGGCTGCTCAACAGGCCATTGAATGCCGACTGCCGGGTCATTCCAGGCCAGGCAACGTTCATACCGAGGGGCGTAGTAGGCGGTGGTCTTGTACAAGAATTCCGCCTGTTCGGACAACACGACAAACCCGTGGGCAAAGCCTTCGGGCACCCACAGTTGGTGCTTGTTATGCGCCGAGAGCCGGGCACCGACCCAGTGGCCGAAGGTGCGGGAAGAGCGGCGCATATCTACCGCGACGTCGAACACTTCGCCGGCCACCACCCTTACCAGTTTTCCCTGGGGCTGGCGAAGCTGGTAGTGCATGCCGCGCAGGACGTTTTGGCGCGAGCTGGAGTGGTTGTCCTGAACGAAGTTAACGGGGCGCCCAATGGCGCTTTCGAAGGCTGCGTGATTGAAGCTTTCGAAGAAAAATCCGCGGTCATCAGCGAAGACCTTTGGTTTAAGCAAAATGACTTCGGGTATTGCAAGAGGCGTTGCTTTCATTGGACTGCCTTCTAATCCGCGCACCATACCTGAATCAGGGCTCTAGGCGCCGCTGTTGGTAAATCCAGTCAACAATCTCGCCTTCCGGCGAATAGCCACTCACAGTCTCACGCAGTAGCTGCCGTACCCGCATGAAATCATCCACTTCCACTGCAGCCAACAGCTGCCGCAGGGTGTCCTTCAGCGAATCCCATGCGAGCAAGTCTTCGTTGGCACTCATGATCATCGGGTGGCGGGTGGCAATGACGTTATCGCCAATCAGCAGTTCCTCATACAGCTTTTCCCCAGGCCGCAGCCCGGTGAACTGGATGGAAATATCGCCCATCGGGTTACGCTCGGAGCGCACGCTGAAACCAGACAGGTGGATCATCTTCTCGGCCAACTCCACGATCTTGACTGGCTCCCCCATGTCGAGCACGAACACATCGCCGCCCTTACCCATCGAACCAGCCTGAATAACCAGCTGAGCTGCTTCGGGAATGGTCATGAAGTAGCGGGTGATCTTCGGGTGGGTAACCGTCAGCGGTCCGCCGGCCTTGATCTGCTTGTGGAACAGCGGAATCACCGAGCCCGAAGAGCCCAGCACGTTGCCAAAACGCACCATGGTGAAGCGAGTCTTGTTCACCTGCGATACTTTGCCGCTGTCGCCGAACAGCACCGGTGCCACTTCGCGACTCAAGGCCTGCAGGGTCATTTCGGCGAGGCGTTTTGTACTGCCCATCACGTTGGTAGGGCGTACTGCCTTGTCCGTGGAAATCAGCACGAAATTGGCAACGCCAGCCTGCAGGGCGGCTTGGGCGGTGTGCAGGGTGCCGATAACATTATTCATCAAGCCTTCGGCAATGTTGTGCTCCACCATCGGAACGTGTTTGTAGGCGGCTGCGTGGTACACCGTGTCGACTCGCCAGGTTTTCATGATGTCAAGCAACTGCGGTTGGTTGCGTACCGACCCCAGCATAGGCACCAGGCATACCGACAGCGACTCTCGAGCTATGCGCTGCTCCAGCTCGGAGAGGATGCTGTAAAGGTTGAATTCGCTGTGGTCGAACAGCAGTAGGTTTTTTGGCGCCTGGCCTAAAATCTGCCGACACAGTTCCGAACCGATCGAGCCGCCAGCACCGGTCACCAGCACGGTCTGCCCGACAATGCAGCGCTCCAGCAGGTCGGCTTGGGCGGGCACCGCATCGCGGCCAAGCAGGTCGGCAATGTCTACCTCCTGGATGTCGTCCACCTTTACCCGGCCGCTAGCAAGGTCCATGAAGCTGGGGATACTGCGCACGTGCAGTGGGTAGCCCTCAAGGAAGTTGAGGATCTCGCGGCGACGGGTGCGAGTGGAAGACGGTATGGCAAGCAGGATTTCCTGGGCGCCAGTTACATGGATCATGTCTTGCAACTGCTCGGGACGGTACACCTGCAGGCCGGCAATCACCCGGTCGGTAATGCTAGGGTCGTCGTCAATGAACGCGACTGGGCGTAGCGCCTTGTCAGCGCGCAAGGCGGCAACCAGTTGGTTGCCTGCGCCACCGGCGCCATAGATGGCCACCCGAGGCAAGCCGTCGTTGCGGCTAGTACTGGTAAAGGGTACGTGCTGCGCGGCTGCGGCAAACCAGTCGCCCAAGAAGTACTGACGCATAGCCAGGCGCAGACCACCAATCATGATCAGGCTCAGCCACCAGTAATTGAATGTGATGGAACGTGGCACCACGTTCTGATGGTTACCGGCCCAGTAGATGATAAAACCGAGAATAAGCGCAGAAAGAGTGACAGCCTTGGTGATGGCGATGAGCGCGTCGGTACCGAAATAGCGCATTACGGCGCGGTAAAGGCCAAAGCGGATGAACAGCGGGATGCCTACCACCGGCGCAGTAAGGAACAGCCAGCCGTGGTCGAGGATGGGGTTGGCCAATTCATCGATTCCAAGACGCACAACAAACGCCAGCCAGAGAGCGGCCCAGATCAGAACGATATCGGTCAACACCTGAAGCAGGCGTTTGTGCCTCCGAGGTAGAGCAAGCAGTTTAGCGCGCACCTTATCCATTGCTCCTCTTGAACGTTTCCAGAAATTCCCTGACATCGAGTCGCTCATAGTTCCCTTAGGTCACTCTTCAATTTCGCCCGCGCGAAAGCGCACCGCCAACAGCACCAACGGGATATAAGCCAGTACCACGCCCACTGCGCCATCCAAGCCCAGCCGAGCAACGCAGAAGGCTATTGGCAGTAACCAGCACAGGTTCAGTACAGCAACCGCCAATGTCACCGGCAAGTGCCTGCCAAACTTTCGCGAGGCGAACTGGTAGGCATGACTGCGGTGAGCCTCGTACACCTTGTCGCCACGCAGCAGGCGGCGCACCAGGGTGTAGGTCGCATCGACGATGAACACGCCGAGCAGGATCAGCCAGCACCAGAGCAAATCAGGCGACACCCAGGCCGCCTGCAACGACAGGCCGCCGAGGATAATGCCGAGGAAGCCACTGCCTGCGTCACCCATGAAGATCTTGGCAGGCGGGAAATTCCAGTACAGGAACCCTGCCACCGAAGCAGCCAGCAGCAGGGGCAGCACGGCATGGCTGAGCAATCCCGCCAATGAGTATAGCGAGGCAGCCCCAAGGCACACGGTGATGGCCTCGATGCTGGCAATGCCGTCAATGCCGTCCATGAAGTTGTACAGGTTGAGCAACCACACCAGATATACGGCAGCGAGCACGCCCCCCAGCCAGCCCAGGTCGACTTGCCAGCCGAACAGCGTCAGCGCTGGCAGGCCGCCCATCCACACGAGCATCCAGGCGGCAGCGACGAAGTGCCCCAGCAAGCGCCAACGGGCCGGAATGTGACCGTGGTCGTCCATGAAACCGATGATGGCAATCAGTGCGCCCCCGCCACCCAGGGCAACCAGTGAACGGCTGTCCTCTGCCCCAATCAGCATCGCGCCGACAATGGCCAAGAGAAATGTCACCACAATGGCAACGCCGCCGCCACGCGGCGTAGGCACGGTGTGCGAACTGCGGGCGTTAGGCACATCAATGACACTGCGCGCTAGCGCGTAGCGGCGCAAGCCGGCGGTCATCAGCAAGGACAGCAGCAGTACAGCGGGTAAAGCCCACAAAAGCATCATCGGTTGTCGTTTTCCTTATAGTACTTGGCCGCTACCAGTAGAGCTGCATCCACCAGAGCCCGGGGTGTCAGTCGAGCAATGCCCGGGTCTACCGATATCAATCTGCAACGAAGCGCACGATCCTCATTGGCCGGGATGCCAGGCAAGCGGACCGAAAGCTCGGTGGCGGACAGGCCTTCGCCAAATTGCCCAATTTATTGTTACTTCCGTACAGATCGCATGACATCAGAAGACACTCACGCCATATGCGGATATTCCTGACAAACCCTGCCTTAGCCGTCATGCCTCTGTGACCGCTTGAAATGCTCACCCGCTTGCATCAGGGCTGCTTCAGCGCTGATCGGCGGCCGCCATCCCAATAGCAATCGAGATTTCGATGCATCAACCTGAAGTGAACCACACAGCTGGGTATAGACATTTTTTTTCCCTACCAACTGTGCCCCTATGGCCATCAAACCGGTAGGCACTGGCAGCAGAAGCACGCGGCGCCCCATGCCGCGCCCCAGTAGCGTGAGCATCTGAGGCAGCGATACGTCCTCATCGTCGCTGACATGGAATGTTTCGCCTGCCGCCGCAGGATGACAAACACACAAGGCTATGAAGTCGACCAGGTTTTCCAGCGCCACCATGCTGCGCTGGTTACTCACATAGCCGAATGGCAGCGGCACACCAAGTGCCACCAGCTTTAACAGCCGGGCAAAGTTACCTGGGGCATGCGCTGCATAAACCAGCGGCGGCCGTACGATCACCAGCTCAACCCCACTCGACTGCGACAAGGCCTTCAATGCCTCCTCGGCTTCGAACTTCGAACAGGCGTAGTCGGCATGCGGCGCTGGCGGCGTGGTTTCGGTAAACGGCTTGCCTTGGGTGCTACCGCCGACCACGCCGATGGAGCTGATGAACACGAAGCGCTTGAGGCCGGCGTCGATAGCTTGCTGAAACAACGCTAGCGCCCCATCCACGTTCACCCGCCGAAACTCCGTGAGTGGATCTTTCGACTGTTCATTCAGCACGTGAGCGCGTGCAGCCAAGTGCACAACCACACTCACTCCAGCCAGGGCTTGAGACCAGTCGGTATGCTCGTCGATATCACCTACCGCTACAAGCTGTGAGCGGCCAAGGGCTTGTGCGGGCAACGCACGAACCGCGCCCACAACTTCAATGTCCTCGGCACCTTCAAGACACTTGCAAAGTGCCTGACCAATAAAGCCCCCGGCACCGGTAACCAACACCTTCATATCACTGCCCCCGTGCAATCCCCATTTCAGTGAGCATGACAGCGTTCACCGAGTGGACGTCATAACGCTGTTCTGCAATTTCCCTGGACCGCCGCCCCATGCGCGCAACCAGTTCGGGCTCTAGCACGAACCGCTTCATCGCCTCGACCAACTGCTCCACACTCTTCACTGCAACCAACATACCGTTGTCTTCCGGCACCACCGTTTCACGGCAACCGGGCGCATCGGTGGTTATGATCGGCCGCCCCATCGCCATGGCCTCAAGCACAGTCCGCGGGGTGCCTTCTCGATAAGAAGGCAAGACGTAGACACTACAGGTCTCGATCGCCGGACGGACATCGCTCATGCGCCCCAGATACTGCAAGGTGCCTTCAGCAATCCAGCAATCCAGTTCACGCTGAGAGATGGCATCCGGGTTGTCGTCAATCCAGCCAACCAGCGCAAAGCTGGCCTGTGGATAGAGTTGGCGCATTCGCTGCGCGGCGGCGGCGTACTCACGTACCCCTTTGTCACCCAACAGCCGAGCGATCAACAGAAAGCAGGGCGCCTCTGGCAACGGTGCAACCGCAAACGACGCCACGTCTACGCCCGAGCCATTGACCACGCAAGAGGGCACACGTTCGGGCAGAAGCTTCAATGCGCGAAATAACGCCTCATCGTCCGGGTTCTGAAAGAACACCTTATGCGTACAACGCAAGGCTGCACTGTACAGACGTTGCACCACCCGGCGCACGATACCCCGCTTTCCTTCCTGCTCTGGCTGCTGGAAGGCATAGCCCAGCCCGGGGATCAACGCAAAGCGCCGCGGCACTCTCGCGAGCCAGCCAGCTATCGCACCGTAAATGACTGGCTTGACTGTATAAGCCATCAAATAGGTTGGCCGGATCTGGCGCATTAGGCGCCAAAGCTGCAACAGCGAACGAACGTCCGCCAAGGGGTTCAAGCCCACGCGCTGCAGGCCGATGTTGTGCACGATGATGCCCTTGGCCTCGAACGCTGCCCGCACCTTGCTGCCAGCATCCAGATCGGGTGAGGCCACATGTACCTGCATACCTCTGTCGCGCACAGCCTCAAGCAGCGCCCCACGCAAGTTCAGCAGCGAGTCTGGATGACTCGAGATCATAAGAAATTTTTGCATTTTATTGCTCTGAATACCAAGCCTGGAACATGAGGACGTTCCACAGGTGGTGCTGCCAGTTACGTCGACCACTCAAATGCTCTTGCCACATCCGAGTAACCGGCTCGGGGTGGAAAATACCTTCCTGGCGCAACCTGGAAGGGTCCAATTGCGCCTCTGCCCACTCGCGCAGAGGGCCTCTGAGCCAGCTGTCCAGTGGCAAGGCAAAGCCCTGCTTGGGGCGCTCAATCAGTTCACGCGGTACATGCCGGTAGAGCACCTCGCGCAGCACTCGCTTGCCCTGCCCCTCATGAATCTTGTAGCCAAGTGGCAATGTCCACGCCAGCTCGACAACCCGTGGATCAAGCATCGGCACCCGGCTTTCAAGGCTCACGGCCATAGCGGCGCGATCGACTTTGACCAAGATGTCATCGGTCATGTATGTCTGGGCATCCATTGCCATCATCGTATGCGCAAAATGATCGGTAGATGGCCACTGCGCGCTGGCACTGAGCAACGTCTCGGGCTCCACGGCGCCGATGATCAGGCTGGAAGGGTCTTGCCAATGGCTCGTCAAGGTGCGGAAGAATTCGCGCTGATCCGCTAATCCAAGCAGCCCTGCCAGTTTGTGCGCCTTGTCACCCGGCGTTGAAATCTGCAAGCGAGACGGTATGGCTGGTTTGAGAAGCCCGTAGACATTGTCCCACTGCGAAGACGATAACGAACGCAAGGCCAACGAAGCCCCTTTGCGTGCGAACGCCGGCAACCGCGACAGCCTGCTCCACACCTTGTTACCCATCAGGTAACGGTTGTATCCGCCGAACAGTTCATCGCCGCCATCACCGCTCAAGGCAACCCTGACATGCGTGCTGGCCAACTGGCTGACCAAAAAGGTCGGGATCTGCGAGCTGTCGCTGAACGGTTCGCAATAGATCGAGGCAAGCCGCGGAATGACCGATTGGGCATCGCTGGGCGTTACATACAGCTCGGTATGATCAGTACCTAGATGACGCGCAACCTCTTTTGCAAATACGGCCTCGTTGTAGGCGGACTCACCAAAACCGATCGTAAAGGTACGCACAGGCTGACGGCTCTGCGCCTGCATCAAGGCGACAATGGTACTGCTGTCTACTCCACCACTAAGAAATGCCCCCAAAGGAACGTCAGATAGCATTTGCTCACCTACCGTCGCCGACAACTGCCGCTCAAGCAGGTCGGTGGCCTCAGCAAAAGAGCCCTCAAACGGCTTGCGCAACCCCTGCTCGACCACCTCGTTGAGTGACCAGTATGCAATGGGCTGGGCACGGCGGGCTGCGTCAGGCTCTCCCAGAGGAAACTTGATGCAGTAACCAGCGCGCAGTTTATGGATGCCCTTGTAGATACTGTAGGGCGCGGGGATGCAGTTGTGACGTAGCAGCAACGTCAATGCATCTCGATCGATCTCCTTCGTCGCAGCCGGGTGGCACTTCAAGGCTTTCAGCTCGGAGCCGAACAACAAGCTGCCGCCCTGCCACCCGTAATACAACGGCTTTTCGCCAAAACGGTCACGCGCCAGGCTCAGTGTCTGCTCCAAACGGTCCCACAGCGCGATGGCAAACATGCCAACCGCTTGCTGCAGCGTTTTTTCCAGCCCCCACGCCGCAATACCAGCAAGCAGTGTCTCGGTGTCCGAGTGCCCCCGCCATGCAGGTGCATGCCCTTGCGCCTCAAGCCTGGTACGCAGCTCCAGATGGTTATAGACCTCGCCGTTATAGACCATGATGAAGCGGTCGCAAGCGGATGCCATCGGCTGGTGGCCGGCTGGCGACAGGTCGAGGATTGCCAGGCGTCGATGACCTAAGACAAGGCCGATCGATTCGTCCATCCAGTGTCCAGCGTCATCAGGCCCCCGGTGGATGATTTCAGTTGTCATTCGCCCGATAAGCGCTGCCGCATTCGGCAGGCCAGGGCTATAAAATCCAGCAATTCCACACATTGAGGCGCACCTTGTGAATTCGACTTTGCAAGCTCATCAACCTGTCAGTCTTTTCAAGAGTTTTTCGAGAGCAGGCGCCTGCGCCTGTATCGAGTACCGGGACTCCACCGCATGCCTGCCAGCCAAGCCCATTCGCGTACGTTCTTCAGCCGAAGCCAGCAACCTAGACAATGCCGCCAGCCACTCGGCTTGATCACTGGCGAGCAAACCGCAGTGGTTGTCACCCACGATCTCGACGTTGACCCCAACCGGCGAGGCAACTACGGGTAGACCACAGGCCATGTACTGGATCAGCTTGTATCCGCATTTGCCCTTTTCCCACGGACCATCGATCAACGGCATGATCCCGACATCCATGCGCTCAATCAGCTGAGCTTCACTCTCTTCACTCCACGGCAGGGTTTCAACCTCGATGCCGGGTAACTGATCGGTGATATGCGAATTCGCACCTACCAGCATGAGTTTGGCACCGTATCGGCTACAGGCCTCGCGCAACGCCGCATGAATGCTGACGACATACTTCTGGGTCGAAGGCGAACCGATCCAGCCGATCGTCAACTGCTGCCCCGCGCCCCGCTTGCTTACCCGATAACGGGAATGATCGACCACGGTCGGAACAATCTCGACACACTCGGCACCTGCTTGCCTTGCCCGGTCCGCCAAATACTCATTGCCAGCAACAACGACATTCGACGCACGCATCACTTGGTCAATCTTTTTGCCCAGTAACCGGCGTATCCACAACTGGGGAGAGAGATCATAGTTATGGAACACTGCGTCATCGTAATCGACGAGGTACCGGACGCCTGCTGCCCGCAGCCAGCGCTCGAGTATCGCGGGCACGAAAGGAAATAGCTCTTTCTCAATCCACACCGCGTCGTAATGACGTGCTCGGATCAAGACCGCCACTCGCTTCAGGTAGTAGCGCAGGAGTTTGACAGGTGAGCGTCTGGACGAGGAATACAGTTCGTTCAGATAGTCCTCACCAAAGAACGCGCTGACTTCAAATTCGAGCCCGCTGTCCTGCAGCGCAGGGATGTATTGCAACATCCTCAAGCGGCTACTCGCACCCATGCGCGTGTAGCGGCTGAGGATAAGGACTTTCTTCATGGCTTTGCCCGAATCCTTATTCAAGCCCTTCATCGCGTCTTACCCGTAGCCAACCACTCGCCCAGCCAGACGTACAACATACGATAGGCCTGCAACGTCTCCCTGGCCCCCTTGCGCTTGAGCAGCGCCAGACCGACACGCAGAAATGGCTCGGGCACCATGGTGGCCAACAGAACGACACAGCCAGACACCCTTCCCAGATGCTTGAAGGCGTAGATTATCCTGCTTCTCAACGAGTAGAAGAGTCTTCGCGCCTTGACTTGGTCCGACGTCCCCCCGCCTTTGTGAAACGCCTTGACCTCGGTCAGATACTCGATGCTGTACCCTTCATCCTTGACCCGTTTCGACAGGTCCAGATCTTCGAGGTACACAAAGAAGCGCTCATCGAACCCGCCCAACTGATCAAAAAGCTCACGTCGAATCAGATAGAAAGCACCGATTACATGGTCCACCGAGCGGTCCGCATCATGCGCCCACTCGGCCATGAAAAAGCCCAGACGCGGCACGAAACGATCCAAACCCAGCGCGTGGGTAACGAAGCTTGCCGTTGTAGGCAAACGCGTGCAGCTGCGGGCTATATGGCCGCTCTCTTCTTCCAGCTGCACTCCACACACGCCAACCTTGGCATTGCGCGAATCACGCATGAACGACAAGACATAATCCAAGGTACCTGAATACACGGCTGCATCAGGATTGAGGAACAATACAAAGGGAGAACGCCCCTCGGCAGCACCTAGGTTGCAGGCACGCGCGAAACCAAGATTGGCGCCGGTGCGTAAAACGCTGACGCCCTCTTGTTCCAGACCGAAATCAGAACCATCGGTGGAGCCGTTGTCCACCACAATGACCCGGACCTGGCCCATGGTGATACTCGCCTGCAGCGAGTTGATACAGTCGCGGATCTGCGTGCCCGAATTCCAGTTAACGATAACTACATCAATGTCCATGAGCCAAGTTCCTGTCGACGCTCTCTATCAGCCGGTGATTCAACAAGGCCACAGGCACGAACAAAACCCACATGTAATCGAATTTTGCCAAATACGGATTGGTCGCTGTCGCCAACAAAAATGAAATAAGCCCGCACAGGTAATAGAATTCAAAGCTGTCGCGCCCCTTGCGGCGTACTTCCCGCGCCAGGAATACCATCAGCAGGAACACACCCATCGCATAAATAGAGAAGCCCAGCAGGCCATACTGAAAAATCAGCGCGACATAAAACAACTCGTACGCCCACGGCATCTCTTCAGAGCGAATATAGTCAGCCACCGCACCCGCACCCGCACCCCAGAAAGGATGAGCATAAATGCCATCCATCAACGCAACAAACTGGTACGTTCGCTCCAAGTTGCTGGCGCCGGCACCAAACTCAAAAATCGAGGAAACGCGCTCGTAGATGTATTCAGGCCACAGCGAATACATGAACGCTGCAAGGAAAATCGCACCACTGACAGAAAGGCCTACTTTGAATAGCGCCGATCCACGCCCACCCGGAGCGCCCCAGCTCATGCAGTAGGCAATGACCGGCCCAAAAATCGCTGTTACCAAAATGACTCGCCGCCCGGAAAGAAGAACGACCAGCACCAACCCGAGGAATGTCACCAGCCCAGTCAGGTTAATGCGCTGGCAAATGATCCGGCACAACATGAAAGACAACAGAAAAATCACACTAGAGACGTTAGGCAACGTAAATTTCAAGTACCCCGCGCCATGGTCGACGACTGCCTCATCACCATAGAGGGCACGCAATGTCGCGCCTAGCGGATTGCCTGGCAGGACGATTTCACCCAGTACGAACCCCAGGTCGATCATCACGATCAGCAACCCGGCGAACACCAACAAACGCTCCAGCCCGTGACTGTCCCCGCGATAAAGCATCGCGAGTATCGTGAACAGTACCGGGTACACCACCATCACATTGAGCACGCGCAGTGCTCCCAGGTTGCCCACCACGGTGCCATACAAGGACCAGCCGAGCCCGATGAAGGAAAACACCATCGCAGCACAGATCAACCGTTTATCAAGCCTGCCTACCCCCCCACCGCCCACGAGTAGGCAGCCAAGGGGCAACACAAGGGCCACGGTCTTGAAGGCAGTGAAGCTCGTTGGAAAAACTAGGGACAGCAGCAGTATCAGGCCCGCCACCTGCCGAGCGAAGTTACTCAACGGCATCGACTAAACCCCTATCGCCTTTTGCACGCGACACGGCCCAACCCAGCAACAGCGTATCCAGCAGCGTGCGCAGCATCCAGGCGATCGCCGCACCGATGACACCCATGTCCTGAATCAGCCAATAGAGAGCGCCGACAAACAACGGCAATTCTATCAGGTGGAAAATGGCAGTGATTTTGGTCTGCCCCTGAGCATGCAAAAAGGCATACAACATGGCGCCTAGCGCGTTCAGGAACACGCCCGCGCACAGGATCCGGCCCACCGCCACCGACTCCGCTGTAACGTATTCCCCTACCCACAGGTTGAGCACGATCGGCATCAGCAATGCCATGACACTCATGACAACCAGCATCATCAAGGCCACCCGCAGCGTCCAGGTGCGGAATAATGCCCACGCCTTGTCCACGCCCTGCTGCATCAATGCGGCGATTGCAGGAAACGCGACGGTGGTGACCGCACCGACCAAGATCATGGCCTGCACGGTAATTTCGTAAGGGATTACATAAGCAGTAACTGCAGCGGCAGATAACAGGATACCTACAAAAAATCGATCGGCTTGCACCAGGAACGGGCTGACAATGCTGCTGACCGTAACCCATCCACCAAATTGCAACAGTTTTACTGCCTGCTCTTTTGCGTATCGACCCGGGCCTTGACCATGCAGGCAACCTTTGGCGCTGATCCGATAGATAACCAGAGCAATCGCGCGCGAAACCACCAAGGTCGATACCAACCACGGCAGCTCATGGGTGAACTGGGCTACCAGGTATGGCCCTCCGAAGTTGGCAACACCCAGGCCTATTCGTAACAGGCTTATACCCTTGAAGTTCAGGTAGGCCTCATTCACCCCTCGGTACGTAGCGCTCACCGCTTGCATCGGCAACGCAAAGGCCAGGAGTATCAGGGAAAATGTGATTTCAGAAGCGGGTATGCTCTGGCGCGGAATGAACTGCTGCACGTCGGCAGCTGAACCCAGCACGATCACTACCAAACCGACGCCACCGACCACCGAGGTCAAGGTGACTGCCGTCGCAATGGCATCGGCAATGATCGCATCCTGCGGACCGTCTCGCAGCGAAGCGATGCGCTGGGTCAATGCGCGACCGATCCCCAGATCGAGCGCACCGGCGTAGCCGATCAAACCCCAGGCGAGTGCAAGAAGGCCAAAACGCTCAGTACCTACAATCGAAATCAACCCCGGAACTGTAAGTGCAGCGATGATCAGCGGCAGGCCCAGGCCGAGTAGATTCCAAACGATATTCTTGTAATGCACTGCGTCCTCTCACACCAATGGCAGCCGAGCCGGGGCTGCTTTACAGCGCCGGCGGGCTCAAGCCAAATGCACATTCAAAGCTATTGAAAAGGCTGACGTTCAGGCCAGGAAATCTATGTACCAAGGCATCGCCTTGGAAATACCCTTCTTGACGTCATAAGCAGGTGCATAACCCAGGAGCTTCTGCGCTTTGGAAATGTCCGCCTGCGAGTGCCTCACGTCGCCAGCGCGAAACTCTCGGTACACGGGAGCTTTGGTGTAGTCGACCCCGTTCTCTTGCAGCCCTGTACGCAACGCCTCGAACAACTGATTAAGGGTGGTACGACCACTGACCGCCACGTTGTAAATCTGATTGACAGCAGCTGGATCCACGCTGGTCGCAGCCAGAAGGTTCATCTGCACCACGTTTTCGATGAAGCAGAAATCGCGGCTAGTTTCGCCATCGCCATTGATGAACAGATCATCCCCGCTGACCATGGAAGCAAGCCATTTAGGAATGACCGCCGCGTAGGCACCTTGCGGATCCTGCCGACGCCCGAACACGTTGAAATAGCGCAAACCAACACTGTTGAAACCGTAGCTTTTAAAGAAAACGTCGGCATATAGCTCGTTCACATACTTTGTCACCGCATACGGCGACAAAGGCTTGCCAATCACATCTTCCACTTTCGGTAAGCCGGGATGATCGCCATAGGTAGAGCTACTTGCCGCATAGGTAAAACTTTTCACCGCTGCATCACGACCGGCAACCAGCATGTTAAGGAAGCCGTCGATATTAGTTGCATTCGTAGTAATCGGATCATTCAGCGAGCGCGGCACCGAGCCCAGTGCCGCCTGGTGCAGAACATAGTCCACATCGCAACAAGCCTTACGGCAATCGTCCAGATTGCGAATATCGCCCTGGATAAAGTTGAAGCGGCCCCATTGCTCGGCACTCACATTAGACTTTACTTCGTCCAGGTTGCGCTGGTGACCCGTGGCAAAATTATCTAAACCCACTACCGCCTGGTTAAGCAACAGCAGGTGCTCAAGCAGATTGGAGCCAATAAACCCTGCTACACCCGTGATCAGCCATCGCTTGGGCGCCTGCGGGAGCGATTGCTGAAGAATTTCGTATGCCGTCATTTTTCATCCCAACTTGCAATAATTGACGAACCTGATGCCACCGCCAATTACAGGCGAATATCGGAACTCTTAGCATCCAGCAGATACTTGAGGTCGTAGAGAACGTGGTCTGGCTTGCCATAAGCGCGAATGGCGTCCTCGCCAAGCGCTTTGAACTCCTGATGAGCAACAGCCAGGACAACGCCATCGTAGGTACCGGCTTGAGCCGTAGCCACTGGAGTAATGCCATACTCATGTTGAGCTTCGGCGACATCAACCCAGGGATCCAGAACATCGACAACAATGCCGTATTCGTTCAATTCAGCAATAACATCAACGATGCGTGTGTTACGCAGGTCGGGACAGTTTTCCTTGAACGTCAGCCCCATTACCAGAACGCGCGCGCCTTCGATTTGAATGCGGCGCTTGAGCATGCCCTTGACCAACTGCGTAGCGACATAACGGCCCATACCGTCGTTCAACCGCCGGCCAGCCAAGATGATCTCTGGATGATAACCAATGGCTTGAGCCTTGTGCGTGAGGTAGTAGGGATCCACACCGATACAGTGCCCACCAACCAGCCCAGGGCGAAATGGTAAGAAATTCCACTTGGTGCCCGCGGCTTCAAGAACGGCCTCTGTATCGATCCCTAGCCGATTGAAAATGATCGCCAGCTCGTTGATCAATGCAATGTTCAAATCACGCTGGGTGTTTTCAATCACCTTGGCTGCCTCAGCAATTTTGATGCTCGCTGCCTTGTGCGTGCCCGCAGTAATGATCTCTCGATAAAGCTTATCAACCACCTCAGCAACCGCTTCGGTCGAACCTGAAGTAACTTTTTTGATCGTCGTTACGCGGTGCTGTTTATCACCAGGATTGATACGCTCTGGGCTGTAGCCAGCAAAGAAATCCCGGTTAAAGGTAAGCCCGGAAATACGCTCCAGCACTGGAACGCAGACTTCTTCGGTCGCCCCTGGGTAGACTGTTGACTCATAAATTACGATATCGCCGGCTTTCAAGACGCGACCGATAGTTTCCGATGCCTTCACCAACGGCGTTAGATCGGGTTGCTTATACGCATCGATCGGCGTAGGGACCGTAACAATGAACACGTTACAACCGCGCATATCTTCGACGTCAGCGCTATAGCTCAGCAAATGGGCGCTAGCGAGGTCTTCAGCGCTTACCTCTTGAGTAGAATCGCGCCCCACCTTCAATGCGTCGATCCGCGCTTGATTTATGTCAAAACCAACCACTTCGCGACGCTTGCCGAACTCGACCGCCAGTGGCAGACCAACATAACCCAAACCAATAACTGCCAGCTTAATATTCATGAGTAATATCATCTGTAGAATTAAACTCGGCCATGCGAGTTGATGCGCTCGCCTCGCTGCTCTGCAGCATGCCGATATTTGAGGTCAGATTTTTGCGCCTTGACCAAGCAGGTGACTATCACTGCCTGGCACTGTTCGCGAGCCGATTGGTGATCAAGTAGGCTCGTAACAAGGCAATCAAGGTTCCGAGAAGCACTCCCAGGAACGCGCTCAACACCACGATGACAGCCTTTTGCGGTTTGATCGGCTTGTCAGGGACATCCAAGCCCCCATCCTGACGATAAACTTCAACTACCGACGGGTCTATTTGTAGCGTTTCGTAGAAAGCTATCGTTTCCTGATTCCGCCGCAAATTATCTACAAAGGGGTCGTCAGAGGTACGGGCTCGCAAGTTTTTGAGCTCCGCCTCAATCGCACGGCTGCCCCTCATGTATATCAACGAGCCTTCCATATCTGCCGACAGCTCGGAACTAGCATTACCGGAAATAATAGGCGGCTTTTCCAACCCGATCGACTGAGCCACAATCAACGCCTCGGACAGACGAGCGATACGGTCCTCGCGTACTTTGCGCGTTTCTTCTCTGGCGGAGCGAATCTTTTCTTTGAGGTTGTTTGCCTTGACCACGGCATCGGCCCGCACATCGCCGATGACTTCATTCTTGGCCCGCTCACCGGCTAGTTGCGCATAACGCACTACCCAATCTGCCGCTTGCTGGGGATCCTTGGAGGTAGCAACAATCTGAAAGCGCCCAGGAGAGTCTTTGACTGCGACCGGCCTGGAGACCGCCAGATTGAACTTTGCATACAGCTCATCTTGAACGCCGCGCTGCTCAGCCTCAGGCAGAGACTTCAAATAGACTTCACGATAAAACTGCCGACGTAGTGATTCGGACTGAATATAGCGTACATAGCTTTCATAGACAGTCTTGACCGACAGCATGGGCAACCCGCTCTCGCCACCTCGTCCATAATTGAGTTGTGCGATGTCCTTCTGAGCAGGTGATTGGACGAAAACCTTAGCCTCGTACAATGGAGTAGCCAACAGTGCATAGATGACCCCTACCAGCGTAGCCATCACCGTGGTGAACACCACCACCCACTTTTGCTTCCACAGCTCCCCGATCAGCTCCACCAGATCTACTACAGACTTGCCTTCTTGGCGCTCACGTTCATTGCGCATTTATTCTAAATTTTCCTTGGCTCACTCTGCTTTCTGACATCATCAAGACACCGGCCAACTAGCCGAACGCCAAAATGCATAAACCTTGTCATGCCAGTCAGGCCTGGCCCTACAAGGTAAGAGGGTAAGGTCAATCTGCACCCTGCCAATGTTTTAGCACAACGCATCGACGATAGCTCAGAAATTTTGGAGCCCAAAAAAGCCAGAATGTTCCCCGGCGCGATGACCTCTGATCAGTTGTTCGACTCCGCTAGAATAATCTCCATGCGTTGCTCCCGCACGTCGCAAGCTCTGGCTAGAGCCTGGGCCAGCACATCCTTGGCCTTGGCCTCGCCATGCACAAGCACTACCCGACGCGCAGGCACCTGCCCCTGCAGGGCAAACCGTACAAGCCCAGCCTGATCTGCATGCCCGGCAAAGCCAGCCAGCGTCATCACTTTGAGCCGCACCTCATACATCCGCCCATCCAGGTCAATCTGCACAAACCCTTCCGCTCCTTCACAGGCCTGTATCACCGCCCCCGGCGTGCCCTTGGCCTGATACCCCACAAACATCACCTCATGCCGCGGGTCCTCGAGCATGGCCTTGAGGTAGTTGACGATGCGCCCACCCGAGCACATACCGTTACCAGCAATCACGATCGCTGGCCGCCCGGTACTTTTCAGGTAATTGACCACCTGCTGGTGGCGGGCATGGGTGTCCACGCTGATCAACTGGCTGAAACCCAGCGGGTCACGCCCCTCGGCAAGGCGCGCCTTGGCTTCGGCATTCCAGTATTCGTGCAGCTCCCGGTACACACCGGTAATGCGTTGAGCCAGGGGCGAGTCGAGGATGATGGGCAACTGCGACCAGTCGAGTGGGTCACCATCGGGGGCCGGGCCGGCTTTGTTCAGCAGCGCCTTGCGGTGAAGAATGTCCTCGAGTTCGTACAGCAGCTCCTGGGTACGGCCAAGGCTGAATGCCGGGATGAGGATAGTGCCCTTGTCGGCCAGGGCACGATCGATGGCAGCTTCCAGCCGTTGCTGACGGTCGCTGACAGGCGCGTGCAGGCGGTCACCGTAAGTGCTTTCCAGCACCAGCACGTCGGCCCGCTCCGGGGGCTGCACGGGGCGCAGCAAAGGGTTGCCACACGCGCCGAGGTCGCCGGAAATCACGTAGCGAGTGCTGGTTTGCTCGTACTGCACGTCGCATTCGACATAGGCCGAACCCAGCAGATGGCCGGCACGCTGCAGGCGAATACGACAGGTGAGCCCGGGGCGCTCGACCAGTGTGTGCCACTGCTCGAAAGGCAGGGGCACGATAAGGTCGCGCAAGAACTCAAGGTACCGCGCCACATGGGCAGGCTCACTGCTGATGCTCAGCTTGTAGGCGTCTTCCAGCACCAGCGGCAGCAACCGGGCGGAGGGCTCGCTGCACAGGATGGGGCCACGGTAGCCGGCGGCCAGCAGGGCCGGGATGCGACCAACGTGGTCGAGATGCACATGGGTGATGATCAGGGCCTGTATGCCCTCTACGCCGAAACCGAGCGGCGCCGCCTCGGCGCCTTGCTCCAGGCCACAGTCGACCAGCAGGCTGATGGACGGATCGAGGTGCAACTGGTGGCAGGACCCGGTGACGCTGCGGGTACCACCGTGATGGGAAAGAACGGGATATTCCATGCTGCGCACACTCGTCTGGGCCGAAAATGAAGTGCGCTATTACTCCATGACGGCCGGTGCAGGCATAGGTGAGACTTTCCCAAACGGCGGTAGGAAACTTCCTTAGTTACCGTTCAGTGCTGCCTGGCGGGCAGAAGCCTTGATCTTGCGCTTGCTGCGCTGCACGCCGTAGGCACCCAGCAACGGTCCGACTGCCAGGCCAATGACCAGGGCGGCCAGCACCACTACGGCAACCGGCATGGCCGGCGCTGCCCAGCCGAACAGGACCAACGACACGGTTTGCTGGTTCTCCAGCACGAAGAACAGCACCACAGCCGCCAACAGCAGCACGAAAACCGCCGCCAGGGCGCGCTTGAGGTTACGCATCAGATTGCTCCTTGTGGAATCAGGTGTGGGCCTCTTCATGCTCGTCTTCATTGACCCGGTCGCGCAACTCTTTGCCGGGCTTGAAGTGCGGCACGAACTTGCCTTCAAGGCTGACCGACTGGCCGGTCTTCGGGTTACGGCCCACGCGAGGGGCGCGATAGTGCAGCGAGAAGCTGCCAAAACCGCGGATCTCGATGCGATCGCCGGTGGCAAGGCATTGTGACATCTGCTCAAGCATGGTCTTGATGGCCAGCTCCACGTCCTTGGACGAGAGCAGCCCCTGATGGGTGACAATACGTTCGATCAGCTCCGACTTCGTCATATTTTTCCCTTCGTTATCAAGCAGCTAGATCATTGCTTAACCAGTTTGTAGCACGCCGGGAAGGATTTGAACAGAGCGGTTCTTGACTTAATAAAAAAATTCAAGATTGAAGTTTTGCAAGAATGGTCTATTCGACAGAGGTGGCAGGATCGGCCTCATCGCCGGCAAGCCAGCTCCCACAGGTACTGCGCAGCTATCAGGCTCATGTGGTACCTGTGGGAGCGGGCATGCCCGCGAACACCGGCGCAGCCGGTGCCATGCACCGCGTTGAATTCTTCGCAGGCGCGCCCGCTCCCACAGGGTACGCGGAGCACCTGCCAGCGCAGCCCAAAGGGCTGGGCAACCTCCCACAGGGAAACCTCAGGCCAACTGCTGCCGGGTGCGTGCTCGGGAAAAGCGTTTTTTCATCGCCAGGGCAGGCTTCTCCACCAGCTCCCACGACACATACCCCGCCAACCAGGACGCCGGCACGGCAGCCAGCATCAACCAGTAAGGCCCGGCCGAGGGCATGGCCACTGCCAGCACTTGCTGAATCGGGAATGCATACAGGTAAATACCATACGAGTAATCCTGCACGTACGGCGGGAGCTTCAACGGCGGGCTATAAGCAGCGTACAACGTGCCGTACATGGTCAGCACGGCAAACGCAAAAACCTCAAAGCGCCCACCCTTGGCCAACAGGAACAACGCAACACAGGCAAGCAACAGCCACCCGCTATACGGGATCACCGCCCGGCACGAATAGAACGCCGACCCCGCCAGGAAACACACAACCAGCTTGAACGGGTAGCCCGCAAAGGCCGGATGCAAGGTATGCAACCCCAGCGCAATCCCCAACGCGGCAAGCGTCAGCGCCGTCATCGGCCATCGGCAAACCTTGGCCACCAGCACCAACATCCCCAGCACCACGTACATGCGCGCTTCCAGCGGAATGGTCCACAAGCTGCCATTGACCGATGCCCCATAGAGCCGCGGAGTAAAGCCCACCCCAGGCAACATGAACTGGGCATCCTTGAAAACCAACAGCGGGCTATAGACGTACCTGTAAACCTGGCGCTGGGAAAAATACTCAGCAAGCGGCAGCGAGGTAACCACAGGCCCCAGCACAAAGGCCATGAGCAACAGGCACACCAGTAAGCCCGGCAAAATCCGCAAGGCACGGGCCAGGTAGAAGTCCCGGGCGCTGTTCTTTTCACCACTGGCAGCGATCAGTAAACCGCTAACCATGAAGAACACCTCCACGCCCAGGCTATGAACGGGCACCGGCATACCCAACGCCAGCCCTGGGTCGGTGCAACTCAGGCACTCTTGATAGGAAAGCGCGAAGGAATGCCCCACCACCACGGCGGTTGCCGCCAGCAGCCTGATAATCAGGAAATTGTTATCGCGCCCGCGACCCTCCATCACACCGCCTAATTACCCCCACACCCGGCCCCTCCCCATGGTCTTTCTTTACCCAAAAAAAAAACGCGACCCGAGGGTCGCTTTTTTTTACCGATCAAACAGAACTCAGTTCTGCTTGGCCATTGCTTCGCGCAGCAGCGCAGCCATGGTGGTGTCGGCAGCCGCTTCCGGAGCGTTTTTCAGGCTCTGGATGGCTTCGCGCTCTTCAGCGTCGTCTTTCGATTTGATCGACAGGCTGATAACGCGGGACTTACGGTCAACGCTGATGATCTTGGCTTCGATCTCTTCGCCTTCCTTCAGAACGTTACGCGCGTCTTCAACGCGGTCACGGCTGATTTCGGAAGCTTTCAGAGTGGCTTCGATGTCGTCGGCCAGGGTGACGATGGCGCCTTTGGCGTCAACTTCTTTCACGATGCCCTTGACGATAGCGCCCTTGTCATTGACAGCAACGAAGTTGGAGAACGGATCGTCTTCCAGCTGCTTGATGCCCAGGGAGATGCGCTCGCGCTCTGGGTCGACCGACAGGATGACGGTTTCCAGCTCGTCGCCCTTCTTGAAACGACGTACGGCTTCTTCGCCGGTTTCGTTCCAGGAGATGTCGGACAGGTGAACCAGGCCGTCGATGCCGCCGTCCAGACCAATGAAGATACCGAAGTCGGTGATCGACTTGATGGTACCGGTGATCTTGTCACCCTTGTTGAACTGGCCGGAGAAGTCTTCCCATGGGTTGGACTTGCACTGCTTGATGCCCAGGGAGATACGACGACGCTCTTCGTCGATGTCCAGAACCATGACTTCCACTTCGTCGCCAACCTGAACGACTTTCGACGGGTGGATGTTCTTGTTGGTCCAGTCCATTTCGGAAACGTGTACCAGACCTTCAACGCCTTCTTCCAGCTCAGCGAAGCAGCCGTAGTCGGTCAGGTTGGTAACGCGAGCTTGTACGCGAGTACCTTCTGGGTAACGGGCAGTGATAGCTACCCACGGATCTTCGCCCATCTGCTTCAGACCCAGCGAAACGCGGTTGCGCTCACGGTCGAACTTCAGAACGCGTACGTCGACTTCGTCGCCAACGTTAACGATTTCCGATGGGTGCTTGATGCGTTTCCAAGCCATGTCGGTGATGTGCAGCAGGCCGTCGATACCGCCCAGGTCCACGAATGCGCCGTAGTCGGTGAGGTTCTTGACGATACCTTTGACTTGCTGGCCTTCCTGCAGGGTTTCCAGCAGGGCTTCGCGCTCGGCGGAGTTCTCGGCTTCCAGCACGCTGCGACGGGAAACGACAACGTTGTTGCGCTTCTGGTCCAGCTTGATGACCTTGAATTCCAGCTCTTTGCCTTCCAGGTGGGTGGTGTCGCGCACAGGGCGGACATCAACCAGGGAGCCCGGCAGGAACGCACGGATGCCGTTAACGTCGACAGTGAAGCCGCCCTTAACCTTACCGTTGATAACGCCCTTGACCACTTCTTCGGCGGCGAAAGCTGCTTCCAGAACAATCCAGCACTCGGCGCGCTTGGCTTTTTCACGGGACAGTTTGGTTTCGCCAAAGCCGTCTTCGACCGCGTCCAGCGCAACGTGAACTTCGTCACCGACCTTGATGGTCAGCTCGCCAGCTTCGTTGTAGAACTGCTCGAGCGGGATGACGCCCTCGGACTTCAGGCCAGCGTGTACGGTAACCCAGTCGCCGTCGATGTCGACAACGATACCGGTGATGATCGCACCCGGCTGAAGATTGAGGGTTTTCAGGCTTTCTTCAAAGAGTTCTGCAAAGCTTTCGCTCATTTTAATTCCTGTAGATTCGGGCGAAACAGACGCCCATAGCCACATTCCAGACAATGTGGGTTTGTTTTAAGTAAAGGAAAGCCGGCAGGACGTTGACTGGTGCCCCTGCCTGCTCTCCTGGCTATCAGAGAAGGTCGCGCAGCGCGATCTCGCTTCTGATACGTTGCAACACCTGCTCGATGGACAACTCGGTAGAGTCCAACTGAATGGCATCGGCCGCTGGCTTCAGCGGGGCCACTGCACGTTGGGTGTCGCGCTCATCACGCGCACGAATCTCATCCAGCAGACTCGACAGACTAACATCTTCACCCTTGCCCTTCAACTGCAGGTAGCGGCGACGTGCCCGCTCCTCCGCGCTGGCGGTGAGGAAGACCTTCAACGGCGCGTCCGGGAACACCACGGTGCCCATGTCGCGGCCGTCGGCGATCAGGCCCGGCGCCTCGCGGAATTCACGCTGGCGCACCAGCAGTGCATCACGCACTGCCGGCAGCGAGGCAACCATCGACGCGCCCGCACCGACGGTTTCGGTGCGGATGACGTTGCTGACGTCCTCACCCTCAAGGATGATTTGTTGCAGCTTACCGGGCTCGGCGGCGATGAACTGTACATCCAGATGGGCGGCAAGCTTGGTCAGCAGCTCTTCATTGGTAAGGTCGACGCCGTGGTTGCTGGCGTTGAACGCCAGCAAGCGGTACAGCGCGCCGGAGTCCAGCAGCTTCCAGCCCAGTTCGCGGGCCAGCAGGCCGGCAACCGTACCTTTGCCCGAACCGCTTGGCCCGTCGATGGTGATGACCGGTGCCAGCGAACTCACGACTTGCCCTCTTCCGCCACGCGGATGCCGACTTCGGCGCACAGCGCCAGGAAGTTGGGGAACGAGGTGGCGACGTTGGCGCAGTCATGGATGCGGATCGGCGCGCTGGCACGCAGCGAGGCCACGCTGAAGGCCATGGCAATGCGGTGGTCACCGTGGCCATGCACTTCACCGCCGCCCAGCTGGCCGCCATCGATGATGATGCCGTCCGGGGTCGGCTCGCACTTGATGCCCAGGGTGATCAGGCCGTCGGCCATGACCTGGATGCGGTCGGACTCCTTCACCCGCAGCTCTTCGGCGCCACGCAGCACGGTACGCCCTTCAGCGCAGGCGGCGGCAACGAACAGTACCGGGAACTCGTCGATGGCCAGTGGCACCAGCTCTTCAGGGATGTCGATACCTTTCAGCTTGGCACCGCGCACGCGCAGGTCTGCCACGGGCTCGCCGCCGACTTCACGCTGGTTTTCCAGGGTGATGTCGCCACCCATCAGGCGCAGGATGTCGATCACGCCGGTACGGGTCGGGTTGATGCCGACGTGCTCCAGCACCAGTTCGGAGCCTTCGGCGATGGACGCTGCCACCAGGAAGAACGCTGCCGAGGAAATGTCGGCCGGCACTTCGATGCGGGTAGCGGTCAGCTTGCCGCCGGCCTGCAGCGAGGCCACTGGGCCGTTGCTTTCAACCGAATAGCCAAAGCCGCGCAGCATGCGCTCGGTGTGGTCACGGGTAGGTGCAGGCTCGGTGACGGTGGTCTTGCCTTCGGCGTACAGGCCGGCCAGCAGCAGGCAGGATTTTACCTGGGCGCTGGCCATTGGCAGCGTGTAGGTCAGCCCCTTGAGCTTGTGGCCACCGCGGATGGTCAGCGGCGGGCGGCCTTCCGGCCCGGTCTCGACCACGGCACCCATTTCGCGCAGCGGGTTGGCCACACGGTTCATTGGGCGCTTGGACAGCGAGGCGTCACCGGTCATGGTCACGTCGAACGGCTGGCCGGCCAAAAGGCCCGACAGCAGGCGCATCGAGGTACCGGAGTTGCCCACGTACAGCGGCCCGGGTGGTGGCTTGAGGCCGTGCAGGCCAACGCCGTGAATGGTCACGCGACCGTGGTTGGGGCCTTCGATGACCACACCCATGTCACGGAATGCCTGCAGGGTCGCCAGCGCGTCTTCACCTTCGAGGAAGCCTTCGACCTCGGTGGTGCCTTCGGCCAGCGAGCCGAGCATGATCGAGCGGTGGGAAATCGACTTGTCGCCCGGTACGCGGATCCGCCCGTTCAGGCGGCCACCCGGTTGGGCCAGGAAAATCAGATCGTTGGCGTTCATAGCGTCCACATAGGCCCGGCGGGCCAGGATTTTACTGAAATGCTCGCGGGCAACCCGTGCGCGGGTGAACACACCCAGCAGCTGGTGCCCGTCCCCTTCAGCGATCGCGTCGCGCAGGGCGTCGAGATCGCTGCGATATGTATCAAGCGTGCGCAGGACAGCGTCGCGGTTGGCGAGGAAGATGTCGTGCCACATGGTCGGGTCGCTGCCGGCGATTCTCGTGAAATCGCGGAAGCCTCCCGCAGCGTACCGGAAGATCTCAAGGTTTTCATTGCGCTTGGCCAGCGAATCGACCAAGCCAAAGGCCAGCAAGTGCGGCAGGTGGCTGGTGGCGGCCAGCACTTCGTCATGGCGCTCGACCGGCATGTGCTCGACATCGGCGCCCAAAGCACGCCACAGGCGGTCGACCAGGGCCAGGGCGGCCGGGTCGGTTTCGGCCAGTGGCGTGAGGATGACCTTGTGTCGGCGGAACAGGGTGGCGTTGGAAGCCTCTACCCCGCTCTGCTCGGAACCGGCGATGGGGTGGCCGGGAACGAAGCGCGGCAGGCGCTGACCGAAGACGGCACGCGCTTCACGCACGACGTTGCCCTTGGCACTGCCGACATCGGTGATGATGGCATTGCCCAGGTCGAGCCGGGCCAGGCGGGCCAGGACTTTCTCCATGGCCAGGATCGGCACGGCCAGCTGGATGACATCGGCACCGACACAGGCCGCGGCGAGGTCTTCTTCGCAGCGGTCGACCACGCCCAAGGCCACGGCCTGCTTGCGCGAGGGGGCATCCAGGTCGACACCGACCACTTCGCGGCACAGGCCGCTTTCACGCAGGCCTTTGGCGAACGAGCCACCGATCAGGCCGAGGCCGACTACGACCAGGCGGTTGATGATTGGCGCGGGTTTGGTTTTTGCTGCTTTTACCACTGGTGCGAACCCTGTTCAGAAATCTAGACAGCCTGTGAGGGCCATTGGGGCTGCTTTGCAGCCCATCGCGACGCAAGGCCGCTCCCACAAGGGATTGCGTACTCCTGTGTCGCGATGGGGCGCGAAGCGGCCCCAACCATCTCAAATCAAAGCACCGCCTTTGGATAAGAGCCCAGCACCTTAAGCGCCACAGCCTCCTGGCTGATCTGCTCGAGCACGGCCTTGATCAGCGGGTCGCGGTGGTGGCCAACGAAGTCGATGAAGAACACGTAGGTCCACTTGCCGCTGCGCGACGGGCGGGTCTCGATGCGGGTCAGGTCGATGCCGTTCTCATGGAATGGCACCAGCAGCTCGTGCAGCGCGCCTGGCTTGTTGCTCATCGAAACGATGATCGAGGTCTTGTCGTCACCGGTCGGCGGCACTTCCTGGTTGCCGATCATCAGGAAGCGCGTGGAGTTGTCCGGGCGGTCTTCGATCTTCTCGGCCAGGCGGGTCAGGCCGTACAGGTTGGCCGCCATGTCACCGGCGATCGCCGCCGAATTCCACTCGCCCTTGACCCGCTTGGCCGCCTCGGCATTGCTCGACACCGCCACGCGCTCCACGTTCGGGTAGTGCGCGTCCAGCCACTTGCGGCACTGAGCCAGGGACTGGGCGTGGGAGTAGATGCGGGTGATGCTGTCGGTCTTGGTGTTCTCGCCCACCAGCAGGTGGTGGTGGATACGCAGCTCCACTTCGCCGCAAATCACCATGTCGTGCTCAAGGAAGCTGTCCAGCGTGTGGCTGACCGCGCCTTCGGTGGAGTTTTCCACCGGCACCACGCCGAAGTTGACGGCACCGGCCGCCACTTCGCGGAACACTTCGTCGATGGCCGCCATCGGCCGGCTGATGACCGCGTGGCCGAAGTGCTTCATGGCCGCTGCCTGGGTGAAGGTACCTTCAGGGCCGAGGTAGGCGATTTTCAGCGGCTCTTCCAGGGCCAGGCACGACGACATGATTTCGCGGAACAGCCGCGCCATCTCTTCGTTGCCCAGCGGCCCCTTGTTGCGCTCCATCACGCGCTTGAGCACGGCTGCTTCACGCTCAGGGCGGTAGAACACCGGCTTTTCGCCTTCTTTCAGCGAGGCGGTCTTGACCCGGGCAACTTCTTCGGCGCAACGGGCGCGGTCGCTGATCAGCTCGAGGATTTTCTCGTCGAGGCTGTCGATGCGTACGCGCAGCGCCTTGAGCTCCTGTTCGGACATCAGCCGTGCTCCTTCTCGAATTCAGCCATGTAGCCCACCAGCGCTTCTACCGCTTCCAGGCCCAGGGCGTTGTAGATGGAAGCGCGCATGCCGCCTACCGAGCGATGGCCCTTGAGGTTGAGCAGGCCGCGCGCGTCGGCACCGGCGAGGAAGGCCTTGTCCAGGCGCTCGTCAGCCAGGCGGAACGGCACGTTCATCCACGAACGGGCGTTGACGCTGATCGGGTTGGTGTAGAACTCGCTGCTGTCGATGAAGCCGTACAGGCGGTCTTTCTTGGCGCGGTTGCGCTGCTCCATGGCATCGACGCCACCCTGCTCTTTCAGCCACTCGAACACCAGGCCCGAGAGGTACCAGGAGTAGGTGGCCGGGGTGTTGTACATCGAGCCGTTGTCGGCCGAAACCTTGTAGTCGAGCATGGTCGGGCAGCTGCTGCGGGCGTGGCCCAGCAGGTCTTCACGCACGATCACCACCACCAGGCCGCTTGGGCCGATGTTCTTCTGCGCACCGGCATAGATCAGGCCGTACTGCGACACGTCGATCGGGCGCGAGAGGATGTCGGACGACATGTCGACCACCAGTGGCACGTCACCCGTCTCGGGCACCCAGTCAAACTGCAGGCCACCGATGGTCTCGTTGGAGGCATAGTGAACGTAGGCAGCGTTCTTGGTCAGTTTCCACTCGTTCTGGCCCGGGATGGCCAGGTAGTCGTAGGGCTTGGCGCTGGCGGCGACGTTGACGTTGCCGAAGCGGCGCGCTTCCTCGATGGCCTTTTTCGACCAGATACCGGTCTCGATGTAGTCGGCGGTGCCGCTTTCCGGCAGCAGGTTCAGCGGGATTTCGGCGAACTGCTGGCTGGCGCCACCCTGCAGGAACAGCACCTTGTAGTTGGAGGGGACGGACAGCAGGTCACGCAGGTCCTGCTCGGCCTTTTCGGCGATAGCCACGTAGTCGTCGCTGCGATGGCTCATTTCCATCACCGACAAGCCCTTGCCACGCCAATCCAGCATCTCGGCCTGGGCGCGCTGCAAGACAGCGTCAGGAAGCGCGGCAGGGCCTGCGCAGAAGTTAAAGGCTCGTTTGCTCACATCCACTCTCGCTCTGCCAAATGGTACAAATTCATAACTTGCGTACTGCGCACCGCTCTTTGTGGGAGCGGCCTTGTGTCGCGAATGGGGCGCGAAGCGGCCCCCACAGTCAGCGTTAACGCATAGATTGCCGGGGCTGCTTTGCAGCCCTTTCGCGACGCAAGGCCGCTCCCACAAAAAACAGATCCCACAATAAGCGGGCCAGGCGTTGCCTGCTGTAATCAGTCAAACGGGGCGACCTTGGTCGCCCCGTTCGGGTTTTACGCTTGCTTACTCCTGCGGGGCCTCTTCGGCGCCAGCAGCTTCTTCATTGTCTGGCGCTTCAGCCTCGACGCCCTCCTCGTCCGTCTCGATCACATCATCGAGTTCGTCCTCGGACGGCTCCTGGATACGCTCCAGGCCCACCAGCGTCTCGTCGGTGGCCAGCTTGATCAGGGTCACGCCCTGAGTGTTGCGGCCCAGGCTGGACACTTCGCCAACGCGGGTACGCACCAGCGTGCCCTGGTCGGAGATCAACATGATCTCTTCGCCTTCCTGCACCTGGATCGCGCCGATCAACAAACCGTTGCGCCCCTTGGTGCCCATGGCGATCACGCCCTGGCCACCACGGCCGCGACGCGGGAACTTGGACAGCGGCGTGCGCTTGCCAAAGCCACGCTCGGAGGCGGTAAGGATCTGCGCGCCGGATTCCGGAATCAGCATCGAGATGATCTGCTGGCCCTTGCCCAGCTTCATGCCGCGTACGCCACGGGCAGTACGGCCCATTTCGCGCACTACGCTCTCGGCGAAGCGGATCACCTTGCCCGCGTCGGAGAACATCATGACTTCCTTGGCACCGTCGGTGATGGCGGCAGCAATCAAGGTATCGCCTTCTTTGAGCTTCAGGGCGATCAGGCCATTGGAGCGCGGACGGGCGAACTGCACCAGCGGGGTTTTCTTGACGGTACCGGAGGCAGTGGCCATGAAGATATAGGCGCCGGTCGGCTCGGCAACCCATTCCGGGGTGTCGCCGTCCTCTTCGTCGATTTCTTCGGCCTCTACTACTTCGCCTTCGATCACGCCGTCGTCGCCATCCTCCAGCTCTTCGTCCGGGTCGGCGCTCTGCTGCAGGGCCTCGAGGTCGACCTGCAGCATGGCAGTGATGCGCTCACCCTCCTCCAGCGGCAACAGGTTGACCAGCGGGCGGCCGCGGGCAGCGCGGGACGCTTCTGGGATGTCGTAGGTCTTCAGCCAGTACACCTTGCCCTTGCTGGAGAACAGCAGCAGGGTGGCGTGGCTGTTGGCGACCAACAGGTGCTCGATGTAGTCCTCGTCCTTCACCCCGGTGGCCGACTTGCCTTTGCCGCCACGGCGCTGGGCCTGGTAGGCGGACAGCGGCTGGGTCTTGGCGTAGCCGCCGTGGGAGATGGTTACCACGCGCTCTTCTTCCGGGATCATGTCGCCGTAGTTGAGGTCGTGGCGCGCATCGAGGATTTCGGTGCGGCGGGCATCGCCGTATTCGGCGCGGATGGCTTCCAGCTCTTCGCGGATCACTTCCATCAGGCGCTCGGCGCTGCTGAGGATGCGGATCAGCTCGCCGATCTGCTCGAGGATTTCCTGGTACTCGGCCAGCAGCTTCTCGTGCTCCAGGCCGGTCAGGCGGTGCAGGCGCAGGTCCAGAATCGCCTGGGCCTGTTCCGGCGACAGGAAGTACTTGCCGTCATGCAGGCCATACTGCTCCGGCAGGTCCTCAGGGCGGCAGGAGTCGGCGCCAGCGCGCTCGACCATGACCTGCACGGCACTGGATTCCCACGGTGTGGCAACCAGGGCTTCCTTGGCTTCGGACGGGGTCGGCGAGGCCTTGATCAGGGCGATGACCGGGTCGATGTTGGACAGCGCAACCGCCTGGCCTTCAAGGATGTGGCCGCGCTCACGCGCCTTGCGCAGCTCGAACACGGTACGGCGGGTCACCACTTCACGGCGGTGACGGACGAACGCTTCAAGCAGGTCCTTGAGGTTGAGCAGGCGCGGGCGACCGTCGACCAGGGCAACCACGTTGATACCGAACACGCTCTGCAGCTGGGTTTGCTGGTAGAGGTTGTTGAGCACCACCTCCGGCACCTCGCCGCGACGCAGCTCGATGACGATGCGCATGCCGTCCTTGTCGGACTCGTCGCGCAGCTCGGTGATGCCTTCGATCTTCTTCTCTTTGACCAGCTCGGCGATCTTCTCGATCAAGCGCGCCTTGTTCAGCTGGTACGGCAGCTCGGTGACGACGATCTGCTGGCGGCCGCCGACCTTGTCGATGTCTTCGATTTCGGAGCGGGCACGCATGTAGATGCGGCCACGGCCGGTGCGATAGGCCTCGATGATGCCCTGGCGACCATTGATGATGCCGGCAGTCGGGAAGTCTGGCCCGGGGATGAACTGCATCAGTTCATCGATGGTGACTTCCGGGTTATCGATCAGCGCCAGGCAGCCGTCGATGACTTCACCGAGGTTGTGTGGCGGAATGTTGGTGGCCATGCCCACGGCGATACCGCTGGAGCCGTTGACCAGCAGGTTCGGGATACGGGTCGGCATGACCGCCGGGATCTGCTCGGTGCCGTCGTAGTTGGGCACCCAGTCGACGGTTTCCTTGTGCAGGTCGGACAGCAGCTCGTGGGCCAGCTTGGTCATGCGCACTTCGGTGTATCGCATGGCTGCGGCGTTGTCGCCGTCCACCGAACCGAAGTTGCCCTGGCCATCGACCAGCAGGTAGCGCAGCGAGAACGGCTGGGCCATACGCACGATGGTGTCGTAGACCGCAGTGTCGCCGTGCGGGTGGTACTTACCGATCACGTCACCGACCACACGGGCGGATTTCTTGTACGGTTTGTTCCAGTCGTTGCCCAGTTCGCTCATCGCATAGAGAACGCGACGATGCACGGGCTTCAAGCCGTCACGCGCATCGGGCAGCGCTCGCCCGACAATCACGCTCATCGCGTAGTCGAGGTAAGACTGTCTCAGTTCGTCTTCGATATTGACCGGGAGGATTTCTTTGGCCAGTTCGCCCATGAGAAGCCTGATTCCTTTTTCTGGTGAAACTTCGCAGCTCCATCAAGGGCCGAACGAAGCTCGCCGCCGCAGCGCATAAGGGTGCGACGACTTACGACAAATCAATGAGTTGTGCCATGGATCTGCGCAATGAAGGCCGCCGTGGTGGGCGGTCTTGGAAACTGCCGGATGTTATCACAAAGGCGGGGGCGGTGGGGAGATCTGTACGGCAGTGCACGGTCATAGTGGGAGCGGCCTTGTGTCGCGATCGGGCTGCGCAGCAGCCCCGGCAATTTTTGCTTCTTCGCCGAAATCCCGGGGCCGCTTTGCGGCCCAATCGCGACACAAGGCCGCTCCCACAATGTGCGCGTTTTACCGGCTATCAGTGCAGGCGCTTACGGCACATCAATTGCGCCAACTTGGCGGTATCCGGGCGCTCGACAATGCCACGCTCGGTCACGATCACGTCGATCAGGTCGGCCGGGGTCACGTCGAACACCGGGTTGAACACCTCGACATCCGGCGCCACCCGGGTACCGCCGATGTCCAGCAGCTCATCGGCGGCGCGCTCTTCCAGCGGGATGTCTTCGCCGGTGGCCAGGTTCAGGTCGATGCTGGAGCTTGGCGCCACCACCATGAAGCGCACGCCGTGGTGCATGGCGCTGACTGCCAGCTGATAAGTGCCGATCTTGCTGGCCATGTCGCCATTCGCGGCGATGCAGTCAGCGCCCACCACCACCCAGGTGATGCCCTTGGTCTTCATCAGGTGGGCCAGCGCCGAGTCGGCGCACAGGGTTACCGGGATGCCTTCGTTGGCCAGCTCCCAGGCAGTCACGCGCGAGCCATGCAGCCACGGCCGGGTTTCGCCGGCATACACCCGCTCGACCATGCCCTCCAGGTAGCCCGCACGAATCACCCCCAGCGCGGTGCCGAAGCCACCACTGGCCAAGGCACCGGCATTGCCGTAGGTGAGCAGGGTCTGGGCGTTGCCCTGGTGGCGGCGGATCAGCTCGATGCCGTGCTCGGCCATGGTCAGGTTGGCTTCACGGTCGCTTTCGTGAATGGCCACCGCTTCGGCCTCCAGCGCGGCCAGCACGTCTTCGCCGGCGCGCAGGCGCTGCAGGCGCTCGCGCATGCGGTTCAACGCCCAGAACAGGTTGGCGGCAGTGGGGCGCGCTTCGGCCAGGCTGAGGAAGTCCTCCTCCAGTTCCAGCTCCCAGTCGCCGCCTTCGGCCAGCCGCTCTTCCAGGGCCAGCACCAGGCCGTAGGCCGCGGCAATGCCGATGGCCGAGGCGCCACGCACCGCCATGTCGCGGATCGCCGCCACCACCTGCGCGAGATTGTCGCAGGCCAGCCAGCGCTCTTCAGACGGCAGCAGGCGCTGGTCGAGCAGGTGCAAGATGCCGCCCTGCCAGCGGATCCCGGTCACCTTCTCCGCCGCCAAAAGTCGCTCGCGCATCGCCTCTCCCCGTCGTTCGGATATCAAAAGCCGGCGATTATAGCGACCCTCGGGGCCGAGCGCTCGGGTATACTCCGGCGCAATTTTGCGAAGTTTCAGAGGACTGTTCAATGAGCAACGTCGACCGCGCCGAAATCGCCAAGTTCGAAGCGCTGGCCCACCGCTGGTGGGACCGCGAAAGCGAGTTCAAGCCGCTGCACGAAATCAACCCGCTGCGCGTCAACTGGATCGACGAGCGCGCCAGCCTGGCCGGCAAGAAGGTGCTGGACGTGGGTTGCGGTGGCGGCATCCTCAGCGAAGCCATGGCCCTGCGCGGCGCCACGGTCACCGGTATCGACATGGGCGAGGCGCCGCTGGCGGTGGCCCAGCTGCACCAGCTGGAATCCGGCGTGCAGGTGGAATACCGGCAGATCACTGCCGAAGCCCTGGCCGAGGAAATGCCCGAACAGTTCGACGTGGTCACCTGCCTGGAAATGCTCGAGCACGTGCCCGACCCGTCTTCGGTGATTCGCGCCTGCTACCGCATGGTCAAGCCAGGCGGCCAGGTGTTCTTCTCCACCATCAACCGCAACCCCAAGGCCTACATGCTGGCCATCGTCGGCGCCGAGTACATCCTGAAGATGCTGCCGCGCGGCACCCATGACTTCAAGAAGTTCATCCGCCCATCCGAACTGGGCGCCTGGAGCCGCGATGCCGGCCTGCAGGTGAAGGACATCATCGGCCTCACCTACAACCCGCTGACCAAGCACTACAAGCTCAACAGCGACGTCGACGTCAACTACATGATCCAGACCCTGCGCGAGGAATAAGCATGCGTTTGCGAGCAGTACTCTTCGACATGGACGGCACCTTGCTCGACACGGCGCCGGACTTCATCGCCATCTGCCAGGCCATGCTCGCCGAGCGCGGCCTGCCGGCCGTCGATGACAAGTTGATCCGCGACGTGATCTCCGGTGGCGCGCGCGCCATGGTCGCCGCCACCTTCGCCATGGACCCGGAGGCCGAAGGCTTCGAGGCCCTGCGCCTGGAATTCCTTGAGCGTTACCAACGCGACTGCGCGGTGCACAGCAAGCTGTTCGATGGCATGGGCGAGCTGCTGGCCGACATCGAGAAAGGCAACCTGCTGTGGGGCGTGGTCACCAACAAGCCGGTGCGCTTCGCCGAGCCGATCATGCAGCAACTGGGCCTGGCCGAGCGCTCGGCGCTGCTGATCTGCCCGGACCACGTGAAAAACAGCAAGCCCGACCCCGAGCCGCTGATCCTGGCCTGCAAGACCCTGGACCTGGACCCGGCCACGGTGCTGTTCGTTGGCGACGACCTGCGTGACATCGAGTCTGGCCGCGACGCCGGCACCCGCACGGCGGCCGTGCGCTACGGCTATATTCATCCAGAGGACAACCCCAACAACTGGGGTGCCGACGTGGTGGTGGACCACCCGCTGGAACTGCGCAAGGTAATCGACAGCGCGCTGTGCGGCTGCTGAGTTGCAACGGCTGACGACCGACCCTGTGGGAGCGGGCGCGCCCGCGAAGCAGGCACTGCGGTGGATGGCACCGGCTTTGCCGGTGTTCGCGGGTTCGCCCGCTCCCACAGGGTTCGGCGCTGCCCAATGAACAAGGGAAAAATCTGATGTTCGACTACACCGCCCGCCCCGGCCTGCTGCAAGGCCGGGTCATCCTGGTTACCGGTGCCGGCCGCGGCATCGGCGCCGCTGCCGCCAAGGCCTATGCCGCGCTGGGCGCCACCGTGCTGCTGCTGGGCAAGACCGAGGCCAACCTGAACGAGGTCTACGACCAGATCGAAGCCGCCGGGCACCCACAACCGGTGGTCATCCCGTTCAACCTGGAAACCGCCCTGCCCCACCAGTACGACGAACTGGCGGTAATGATCGAGGAGCAGTTCGGCCGCCTTGACGGCCTGCTCAACAATGCCTCGATCATTGGCCCGCGTACGCCGCTGGAACAGCTGTCAGGCGACAACTTCATGCGCGTGATGCACATCAACGTCGACGCCACCTTCATGCTCACCAGCACCCTGC
Organism: Pseudomonas sp. TWI929; assembly: GCF_039673335.1. Classification (NCBI taxonomy): domain Bacteria; kingdom Pseudomonadati; phylum Pseudomonadota; class Gammaproteobacteria; order Pseudomonadales; family Pseudomonadaceae; genus Pseudomonas; species Pseudomonas sp. TWI929. The sequence goes on along the minus strand of NZ_JBDJLK010000020.1, from coordinate 30,866 downwards.
TGCCACTGCTGAAGCTGTCGGAAGACGCCTCGGTGGTGTTCACCAGCAGCAGCGTCGGGCGCAAGGGCCGGGCCTACTGGGGTGCCTATGGGGTGTCGAAGTTCGCCACCGAGGGCTTGATGCAAACCCTGGCCGACGAACTGGAAGGCGTGGCGCCGGTACGCTCCAACAGCATCAACCCGGGCGCCACGCGCACGGCGATGCGGGCGCAGGCGTACCCTAGCGAGAACCCGCAGAACAACCCGCTGCCGGAAGACATCATGCCGGTGTACCTGTACCTGATGGGGCCGGACAGCAAAGAGGTGAATGGGCAGGCGTTCAACGCCCAGTAAGGTTTTTGCCTGTACTGGCTTTTTCGCGGGTGAACCCGCTCCCACAGGTACTGCACTGCCCTCATGGGCGGTGATCATCGTGTGGGAGCGGGTTCACCCGCGAAGGGGCGGGACAGGAAAGCGATCAGCCTGCGGCCAACGCCGGGCGCATACGCCCCTGCTGGCGCCCTTCCAGCTGCATGCACCGCTCCAGGAACAGGAACATGCAGTCGTAACTCTTGCAAATCGCCTTGCGCAGCTCGTTGCGCAGCCCCAGGCTCGGGTTTTCACCGGCCAGGGTACAAATGATCTCCAGCGCCTCCCACGGGTGGGCGTCGTCATACTGGGCGTGCATCTTCAGCCACTTCATCGCCCGCTTGCGCCCTTCCTCAGGGAAACCCATCGCGTAGGTGTCGGTGGCGCACACTACCGCCGACCATTCGCCGGTCGCACCTTCAATGGCGTAGTTGGTCGCCGCCATGGAAATGGCCAGGTTCTCGGTGGCACACACGCGCCAGCACCAGTCGTTCAGGCCATTCAGTTCGGGCGGCACTTCCTGGGCCTGCAATTCATGCAAGTGCACGCCGTGCGCCTGGCACCAGTTCACCCAGTAGTCGGCATGGTTGAGCTCGACGCGGATGTTACGCATCAGCCAGCGCCGCGCCATGTCCTCGCCCTGATGCCGGCCATAGCGGGTCTTGGTCAGGTTGTGGGCCATGTACAGCGAGAATTGCTCCACCACCGGCCAGCCACCGATCAGGTACTGGCGAATGGTCGATTGCTTCAGCTGGCCATCGCGCAGGCGCGCGTAGAACTCATGCTCAACTACCCGGCGTTTGCTCTCGCGGCAGTCCTCAATCAGTTGCTGGGCCCATTTGGGGTAGCTGGCGGGGTCCATCAAAGGCCCGATACGAACGAATGCATCAATCACTTTCAGCTCCTTGATCCTTGTGATTTCTAGCTAGCGAAACGTGCCAGGTGCCCGCTGCAACAGAGGCCGAGCGGCGATCCGTTGGCGCTGCAGACTGTCACAGGTGAACACCTGGGGGCGTTCAATCAGGTAGCCCTGGGCGTAATCCACGCCAATTTCCTGCAAGGCCTGCTCGATCAAGGGGGTTTCGACGAACTCGGCAATAGTGCGTTTACCCATCACGTGGCCGATATGGTTGATGACCTCGACCATGGCCCGGTTGACCGGGTCGTCGAGCATGTCCTTGACGAAACTACCGTCGATCTTCAGGTAATCCACGGGCAAATGCTTGAGGTAAGCGAACGACGACATGCCCGCGCAGAAATCGTCGAGCGAGAAGCGGCAGCCCAGCCCCTTCAACTCGTTGATGAAGCGGATGGCGCTGCCCAGGTTGGCAATGGCGCTGGTTTCGGTGATTTCGAAACAGATCATCCGTGGCGGGATGGCGTATTCGACGAACAGCCGCTGCAGGTACTCAAGGAACTTGTCGTCACCGATACTCGACCCCGACAGGTTGATTGCACAGATCGACAGCGGCCCCTCGCGCCCTTCGTCCAGGCACTGGCGGATCACCAGGAACACATTGCGTACCACCCAGCGGTCCAGCGCGGTCATCAGGCCGTAGCGCTCGGCCGCCGGGATGAAGCTGCTGGGCAGGATGGTGCGGCCGCTTTCGTCATGCAGGCGCAGCAAGATCTCGATATGGCCCGGGCCTTCAAAGGTTTTCAGCGGGGCAATTTCCTGGGCGTACAGGCAGAAGCGGTTTTCTTCCAGGGCCACATGCAAACGCTGGATCCAGGCCATTTCGCCAAAGCGCATGGAAAGTTCGCTGTCGTCGGCGTGGTACACCTGCACGCGGTTGCGGCCCTTTTCCTTGGCCATGTAGCAGGCCATGTCGGCGGCACGCAGCGAGGTTTCGAGGGTGCCGGGGGCTTGGGCCATGTGCACCAGGCCGACGCTGACAGTGGTGACGAACGGCCGCCCCTTCCACACAAAGTGCAGGCTCTGCACCATCTGGCGCAGTTGCTCGGCAATGCGCTCGGCCTGGTCGGCCGGGCAGTTTTCCAGCAGCACGCCAAATTCATCGCCACCCAGCCGCGCCAGGGTGTCGCCTTCGCGCAGGCCAGACTGCAGCACGGCACAGATGTGCCGCAGCAACTCGTCGCCGGCGGCATGGCCGCAGGTGTCGTTGACCAACTTGAACTGGTCGAGGTCAAGGAACATCAGCGAATGCCGCCCGGCCTGGCGGGCCAGGCCGTTGAGTGCCTGTTCCAGGCGGTATTCGAACTCGCGGCGGTTGGCCAGGCCGGTCAAGGCGTCATGGGTCGCCTGCCAGGACAGGTTGGCGATGTACTGGCGCTCCTGGGTCATGTCATGCAGCACCAGCACAATGCCGTTGACCACGCCGTCATTGACGATGGGCGAGCCCACCAGGTTGATCGACACGGTGCTGCCATCCAGGCGCTGGATCAGCCGGGCATGCTCGGCGCCGCCCTTGAGGCTGCCGCTGAGCACCTGCTCGACCAGGCTGCGGCCATCTTCCTCGGCCTGCTCGTCGACCAGGCTGAACAGCGCCGACAGCGGCAAGCCCTGGGCTTGGCCAGCCTGCCAGTGGGTCAGTTGTTCGGCGGCCGGGTTCATGTAGCCGATATTGCCCTCGACATCGGTGGTAATCACCGCATCGCCGATGGCCTGCAGGGTAATTTGCGCCCGCTCCTTTTCTTCCTGCAGGGCGTTGGCAAAGGCCTGGCGCTGGGCCAACAACTTGCTGGAACGGCGCCAGGCGATGGCAATCAGAAACATCGCTGTAAACAAATTGGTGACCAGCAGCACCCGCAGCAGCATGCGCGAGCCTTCGCCCAACGCATCGCTGAACGCCTTGGCGGCCGGCGTCACCCCTTCGTTGATGGTGGCGATGCGCACTTTCCAGTCGTTGATCGTGTGTGCGTCGACCGGGCCAGCAGTGAAGCTTTTGTGCATTTCAACAGCCAGGACATCCAGCTTGGCCAGGTAATCGTCGCCGATGTCCCAGTAGTCGACGGCCGTCTGCATGTAGCTGACATCACGGAAATTGCGGTAGAACCAGATGATCTGTTCGACATCGTCGGGGTGGTTGCCGCCTTGCAGTACCGCTTGGCGTGCGGCGTCCAGGTCGGGTGGCGACTGGTCGAGCACCTCGCGCAGCTGGTGGTCGCCCTGGGGCACGGTGATGGCCTGGCGGTAGCGCTGGTAGGTACTGTCGTCGCGGGTTTCGGCGTACAGGTTGAGGTAATAGATGGCGTCTTTCTGCGCCTTGGACCATAGGCTTTCACCGGCGACATAGGCGCGCACGGCCGAGAGCGTATACAAGCTGAGGCTGCCCAGCGCCACCTGGAGGACCACAACGGCGATGAAGGGCCAGGTGATACCGAGCAACTTTGGCGCTTCTAGAGTGCGATTTCCCTTCATGGATTCCCTGTCACAGAGCAGATAAGGCGCAAATCAACCCAGACAAGCACAGCGTAGGCCATTTGCCATCGTGGTGGTGGGGTTTTTTATGACAGGAAATCGGGAGGCTTTGTACAGCCTGTGCCGGCGACAGGGCCGGCACAGGCAAGCACACATTCAGCTTTGTTGCAGGTGCCCATAAAGCTTGGCGTACAACCCACCCTCGGCAATCAGCTGCTGGTGGTCACCATCCTCGGCTACATGCCCGCCATCGAACACCAGCACCCGATCGGCCTGTTTCACTGCCGAAAGCCGGTGGGCAATGATAAGCGTGGTGCGGCCGCTAAGGAAGCGCGCCAGGGCTTGGTGCAGGTTGTACTCGGTGGCGGCATCCAGGGCCGAGGTTGCCTCATCGAGAATGACCACCTTGGGCTCGGCCAGCACCATGCGGGCAATGGCCAGGCGCTGACGCTGGCCACCGGACAAACGCACACCAGAACGCCCCACCACACTGTCCAGGCCCTGCGGCAAGGCAGCGATGGTGGCATCCAGCTGGGCAATGCGCAGCGCCTGCCAGCAGGCATCGTCGCTGCAATCGCGGCCCATGGTCAGGTTGGCGCGCACGCTGTCGTTGAACAGCGATGGGTGCTGCAACACCACCGCAACGTTTTCGCGCAGGGTTTCCAGGCCTATTTCCTGCAGGCTGGCCCCACCAAAGCGGATGGTCCCGGCCTGGGCGCTGTACAGGCCCAACAGCAGCTGCACCAGGGTGCTTTTACCACCGCCACTGGCGCCGACAATCGCGACCTTCTCGCCTGGGGCAATGGACAGGTCCAGGTGCTCGAGCACCGGTTCGTCGGCATAGGCAAAGCGCAGGTCGCGCACTTCGATACCTACCGTCTCGCGGCCGGCGAACGGGTCGCTGGCGGCCGGGTACTGCGGCTCGTCGGCACGCGCCAACAACTCGTTGAGGCGGCTTAGCGCACCACCGGCGGCATAGTAGGCGTATTGCAGATTGAGCAGCTGTTCCACCGGGCCGATCATGAACCACAGGTAGCTGAACACCGCCAGCATCTGGCCGATCGACAGGTCGGAAAACAGCACGGTGAGCATCGCCGCCGCGCGGAAGATATCGATGCCGAACTGGAACAGCAGACCACTGGCACGGCCACTGGCATCGCTTTTCCATTGTGAGTCCACCGCGTAGTCGCGCACCTCGCGGGCACGCAGGCCCAAACGGCCGAGGAAGTAGCCCTGGCGGTTGCCGGCGCGGATTTCCTGGATGGCATCGAGGGTTTCCGCCAGCGCCTGGGTAAAGCGCGCAGTGCTGTCGTTTTCCAGCTTTTTCAGGTGCTTGACGCGCTTGCCCAACTGCACGGTGAAGTAGATCACCAGCGGGTTGAACAGCAAAATCAGCAAGGCCAGCTGCCAGTGCATCCAGATCAGGATCGCCGCCGTGCCGGTCAGGGTCAGCATGGCCACCAGGAAACGGCTGAGGGTTTCACCGACGAACTTGTCGAGGGTATCCAGGTCGGTGACCAGGTGGGTGGTGACCGTGCCGCTGCCCAGGCTTTCGTATTCCTTCAGCGAAATGCGCTTGAGCCGCTCGATCAGGCGAATACGCAGCCGGTAGACGATGTCCTTGGCCAGGCCAGCGAACAGCTTGGCCTGGATCACGTTGAACGCCAGGGCGGCCAGGCGCAGGCACAGGGTGAGCGCCAGCATCAGCCCGATGTAACCGGCTGCCACTTGCCAGCTGGAAGGCAGCAGGTGGTTCATCCACTTCAGCGCAGCATCGCCATGGCCAAGCAGCACTTCGTCCACCAGCAGCGGCAGCAGCAGCGGGATGGGCACGCTGCAGCAGGCCGCCAGCACGGCGATAAGGTTGGCGGACCAGAGGTTTTTCTTGTGATGCAGGGCCAGGCGGCGGATTTCCGCCCAGCTCAGTCGATCGGCCGCAGTATGAGGCTTGCCCGGCACCGGGTCGGGTGACCCAGGCAGATCAAGCACAGACGGCCTGCTGCAGCCAGCGGCCGAGCAAGGGTTGCAGGCGCTCCAGCGGCTGGTAGCCATTGGTCAGCAGGGCCAGTTGGCCATTGCGCTCGGCCAGCAGGGTCGGGAAACCGGCGATACCCAGGTCCTGGGCCCAGCTGAAATCGGCCGCGGTGGCGGCGCGCGTGTCGGCACGGGCAAAGGCCTCGGCGAACACGGCACGGTCGAAGCCCGCCTGCTCAGCCAGCTCTACCAGTTGCGGCGCCGTGGTTACATCCACGCCCTGCTGGTAGAACGAGCGCTGGATCAGCGCCAGCAACGGCCAGACGCGCTCGGCGTCCAGCTCACGGGCGGTGACCAGGGCACGGCAGGCTGGCTCGGTGTCGTAGACAAAGCCGTCAGGCATGGCGCCCTCGAAGCGGAACGGCTGGCCGGTGGCTTCTGCCACTGCCTGCCAGTGCTCGAGGATGTACTTGCGGGTGGAGCTGTCCAAGGCGCTGCCGCCAGTACGCAGCCCGCCCGTCACCAGGCGGGTGGGCACGCCTGCCTCACGCGCCTGGGCGATCAGGGCCGCAGCCACTGGCGCGAAACCCCAGCACCAGGAGCACATCGGGTCCATCACATAGATCAGGCGTGCAGACATGCATCAGGCCTCGGCTTTGTAGTTGTAACCGATCGGGTGCGGCAGGTTGCGGGCCTTGGCCAGCTCGATCTGCTTCTGCCGGTCGATGGCACTGCGCCGGGTCTTTTCGCTCAAGGTGTCCCAGCAATGCGGGCAGCTGACACCTGGCGAATAGTGCTCGGACGCGCGCTCCTCTGCATTGATTGGGTGGCGGCAGGCGTGGCACTGGTCGTACTCGCCTTCGCTCAGGTCATGGCGCACCGTGACGCGGTTGTCGAAGACGAAGCAGTCGCCGTCCCACAGGCTTTGTTCCTGAGGCACTTCCTCGAAGTACTTCAGGATGCCGCCCTTAAGATGATAGACCGCCTCGAAGCCTTCACCGAGCATGTAGCTGGAAGCTTTTTCGCAACGGATGCCGCCGGTGCAGAACATGGCAACTTTCTTGTGCTTGCTGGGGTCGAAGTTGGCCTTGATGTAGTCGGGGAACTCGCGGAAGGTTTCGGTCTTCGGGTCGATGGCGCCCTTGAAGGTGCCGATGGCCACTTCATAGTCGTTGCGGGTGTCGATCAGCAGCACTTCCGGGTCGCTGATCAGGGCGTTCCAGTCCTTGGGCTCGACGTAGGTGCCGACTGCCTGGTTGGGGTCTACGCCCGGCACGCCGAGGGTGACGATCTCTTTCTTGAGCTTGACCTTGGTGCGGTAGAACGGCTGTTCGTCGCAGTACGACTCTTTATGGTCGACATCGACCAGGCGCGGGTCGTTGCGCAGCCAGGCCAGCAGGCCATCGATGCCTTCGCGGGTGGCCGACACGGTGCCGTTGATGCCCTCGTGGGCCAGCAGCAGGGTGCCTTTGACATCATTGTCGAGCATGGCCTTGAGCAGTGGCTCACGCAACTCGACGTAGTCTTCCAGGGTGACGAACTTGTACAGCGCCGCGACGACGATGGCTTGGGACATTTGCGGTGAATCTCCAGGTGGGTGCCCTCGTAAGGGGCGAACCGTGGTTTGACTTGAAAAAAGCATGGGGCCGCTTCGCGCCCCTTTCGCGACACAAGGCCGCTCCCACAGGGGAATGCATATTCCTGTAGGAGCGGCCTTGTGTCGCGAAAGGGCCGCAAAGCGGCCCCCGGATTTTGCAAGATTCTACCAGAACAACAGAAAGGTTTCAGTGCCCGCCGCCCGCGCACACCGGCGAGGCTGGTGCAACGCCGACCTTGGCCCACTCTTCGGCGGTGTAGGTGTGGATGGCCAGGGCATGGATCTCGCCCATCAGCTCGCCCATGGTGGCGTACACCTTCTGGTGGCGCTTGACGCTGTTCAACCCGGCAAACTGCTCGCTGACGATCACTGCCTTGTAGTGGGTCTCCTGACCACGACTGTGCATGTGGCTTTCATTGAGCACTTGCAGGTGTTGCGGCGCCAGGGCGGCCAGCTGCTGTTCGATACGCTGTTGCATGGTCATCGCGGCGTACTCACTTCTTCGCGGGGGCGGCGGCCTTGCCAGCGTTCGGGTCCAGTTCCTTGGTCATGTCTTCCAGCAGCTTGTTCACTACCGGTACCGCTGGCTCCAGGCTCTGCTGGGTCAGCTGCGCCGATTGCTGGGTAACCTTGGGCATTTCACGCAGCACTTTCTTGCCCAGCGGCGATTCGTAGAACTTGACCAGATCCTTGAGCTCTTGCTCGGTGAAGGTCTGGGTGTACAGGTCGACCATCTTCGGCTTCAGCTTGTTCCAGCCAATGGCGTTGTCCAGCGCGGCGTTGGCCTTGGCCTGGTAGCTTTCCAGCACTGGCTGCTTGGTGGCCGGGGCCTTGGTCTGGGCAAAACGCTGGGCAAACATCTGCTGCACCTGCATGTACACCGGGGTGCCCAGCTTGTCGGCGTTGGCCAGGGTCAGGAACTTCTCGGCAGCAGCGTTGTGGCTGGCGGTGGCAGCAAGTACCTGGCCACTGGCGCAAGCCAGGGCAACGGCGGCACAAAGGACACGGAGACGGGTCATTGCATTTCCTTCAAAGAGAGGGAGGCGGGTACCTCAGAGTAGAGCATTCTGCGCCGTGGTGGCGATGTGCTCAAGTGGCACGACGAGCGACGGAACCGCTCGGTCGAATCAGGGCCTAAACTGCGAATTCGAACCACACAGGAGTGCGTACAGAATGAGCCGTATCGAGACAGACAGCCTGGGCCCGGTCGAAGTTCCGGAGGACGCCTACTGGGGTGCGCAGACCCAACGTTCGCTGATCAACTTCGCCATTGGCAAGGAACGCATGCCCCTCGCGGTACTGCACGCCCTGGCGCTGATCAAGAAGGCCGCAGCGCGCGTCAACGACCGCAACGGCGACCTGCCGGCCGACATCGCCCGGCTGATCGAGCAGGCCGCCGACGAAGTGCTGGCTGGCCAGCACGATAACCAGTTCCCGCTGGTGGTCTGGCAGACTGGCAGCGGCACCCAGAGCAACATGAACGTCAACGAGGTCATTGCCGGGCGCGCCAACGAACTGGCTGGCAAGGGCCGTGGCGGCAAGGCTCCGGTGCACCCCAATGACCACGTCAACCGCTCGCAGAGCTCCAACGACTGCTTCCCCACCGCCATGCACATTGCCGCAGCCCAGGCGGTGCACGGAAAACTGTTGCCGGCGATCACCGAACTGTCCTCGGGGTTGGCCGAACTGTCGGCGCGCCATCACAAGCTGGTGAAGACTGGCCGCACGCACATGATGGATGCCACGCCGATCACCTTCGGCCAGGAGGTGTCTGCCTTCGTCGCCCAGCTGGAATACGCCCAGCGCGCCATCCGCGCCACCCTGCCGGCAGTGTGCGAACTGGCCCAGGGCGGCACCGCCGTGGGTACCGGGCTAAACGCCCCGCACGGTTTTGCCGAAGCCATCGCCGCCGAGCTGGCGGCAGAGTCTGGCTTACCGTTCGTCACTGCGCCGAACAAGTTTGCCGCCCTCGCCGGCCACGAACCGCTGACCAGCCTGGCCGGCGCCCTGAAAACGCTGGCCGTGGCCCTGATGAAAATCGCCAACGACCTGCGCCTGCTGGGTTCAGGCCCGCGCGCCGGGCTGGCCGAAGTGCGCTTGCCAGCCAACGAGCCGGGCAGTTCGATCATGCCGGGCAAGGTCAACCCTACCCAGTGTGAAGCGCTATCGATGCTTGCCTGCCAGGTGCTGGGCAACGACGCGGCCATCGGCTTTGCCGCAAGCCAGGGGCATTTGCAGTTGAACGTGTTCAAGCCGGTGATCATCCACAACCTGCTGCAGTCGATCGAACTGCTGGCCGATGGCTGCCGCAACTTCCAGCAGCATTGCGTGGCGGGTATCGAGCCGGATGCCGAGCAGATGGCCGCGCACCTGGAGCGCGGGTTGATGCTGGTGACGGCGTTGAACCCGCATATTGGCTATGACAAGGCGGCGGAAATTGCCAAGAAGGCTTACAGCGAGGGCAAGACCCTGAGGGAGGCTGCGCTGGAGTTGAAGTATTTGACCAATGAGCAGTTCGACCAGTGGGTGAGGCCGGAGAACATGCTGGCGCCGGGGGGCAAGGGCTGAGTGAACTGTAGCCTGTGACGGCCTCTTCGCGGGTAAACCCGCACCCACAGGATCACCACAGTCCTGACTCTTGTGGGGTCCCTGTGGGAGCGGGTTTACCCGCGAAAGGGCCGGAACAGGCGATCAATGAACCTGCGCCAACCGCGCCCGCCGCGCCCGCCACCCGGCCACCAGCGACGGCCCCAATGCCACCAGCGCCGAACCCAGCACCACGGTCACCGCCCCCACATAGCCCAGGGCATTGATGTCCTCAGCCTGCACATACTCAGGCCACACCACTGCCGCCAGCGCCACCGCAACAAAGGTCACCAGCGGGGTCAGCGCCAGGGTGGCACTCACCCGCGACGCCTCCCAGTGCGCCAGCGCCTCGGCAAACGCGCCATAAGCCACCAGGGTGTTCAGGCAGCAAGCCAGCAACAACCAGCCCTGCACCGGGGTCAGCTGCAGCGCCTCCAGCGGGTGCACCCAGGGCGTGAGCAGCGCGGCGCAGCTCAGGTAGATCACCATCATTACCTGCTGCGACTGCCACACCGTCAGCAGCTGTTTCTGGCTCAGGGCGTAGAACACCCAGATGCTGGTGGCCAGCAAGATGGTCAGCACGCCAGTGGTGTAGGTGCCGAGCGAGGTCAGCAGCTCTTCCAGGCGCTGGTTGAAGAACAGGCCAAAACCGCCCAACAGAATCAACAGGCCCACGCCCTGCCCCAGGCTGAAGCGCTCGCGGAACACGAATACGCTGGCCACCAGCAACAGCACCGGGCCAATCTGCACCACCAGCTGCGCGGTGCCCGGGCTAAGCAGGTTGAGGCCGATCAGGTACAGCACGTAGTTGCCCATCAGGCCGAGCACGGCAACTGCCACCAGCGCCTTGCCCTTGGGCGCCAGTTTGCTGAAGGACGGTAGGCTCCGCTTGGCCGCCAACCAGGCAAACAGCAAGCCACCGGAGACCAGCAGGCGGTACCAGGTGACCGTGATCGGGTCGACCACCTGCAGCACCTGTTTGAGCTTGATCGGCAGGATGCCCCAGAGCAGTGCCGTCAGAAGGGCCAGGAACAGGCCATAGCCCCAGCGGCCGGAAGTGGTGTGCATAGTGTCCTCGATCAAGCCCGTGGTGGGGGTTGTTGAATTCTACGGGCTTGGAGGGCGGGGGCGATGGTGAGTGCCGAGAAAAGAATTCATCAGGTCATTCTTCCGGGGCATGGCTTGGCTGGTGGGTTGCCTTTGCTGGCCTCTTCGCGGGTGAACCCGCTCCCACAGGATCACCACAGGCCCGAACATTGTGAGGTACCTGTTGGAGCGGGTTTACCCGCGAAGAGGCCGTACCAGGCACCATCAACCTTGGCTATTTCTTGTCCTTGGCAAACGCCGCCTCAAGCGCCTGGTTGATGGTGCGCAATACCTTCACCCGGGCCCAGCGCTTGTCGTTGGCCTCCACCAGCGTCCATGGCGCAATCTCGCTGCTGGTGCGGTCGACCATGTCGCCCACTGCCTGGGTGTAGTCGCCCCACTTTTCGCGGTTGCGCCAGTCATCCTCGGTGATCTTGTAGCGCTTGAACGGAATCTGTTCACGCTCCTGGAAACGCTCCAGCTGGGTCTGCTGGTCAATCGCCAGCCAGAACTTGACCACCACCACGCCGGCATTCACCAACTGCTCCTCAAAGTCGTTGATCTCGCTGTAGGCGCGCATCCAGTCGGCCGGGGTGCAGAAGCCCTCTATCCGCTCCACCAGCACCCGGCCATACCACGAGCGGTCGAAGATGGTGAACTTGCCGCGCGCCGGAATATGCCGCCAGAACCGCCACAGGTAAGGCTGCGCGCGCTCTTCTTCGGTGGGCGCGGCAATCGGCACGATGCGGTACTGGCGCGGGTCCAGTGCTGCTGCCACACGGCGGATGGCTCCGCCCTTGCCAGCCGCGTCGTTGCCTTCGAACACCGCCACCAGAGCATGGCGGCGCATGTGCTTGTCGCGCAGCAGGCCGGCCAGGCGCGCCTGTTCGGTGACCAGCTGTTCCTGGTAGTCGGCCTTGTCCAGGCGCAGGGTCATGTCCAGCGCGCCGAGCAGGCTGCGGTCGTCGATGCTGCGGCCCAGCGGGGCGACATTGCCCTTGTGCTTGCCCTTGGGGTTGTTGGCCAGCGCGGCTTGCAGGCTCTCCAGCAGGATGCGCCCCACCGCCAGGCTGCGGTAATTCGGGTCTACCCCTTCAATGATATGCCACGGCGCATAGTCGCGGCTGGTACGGCGCAGCACGCGCTCGCCAAAGCGCACGAAACGGTCGTAGGTTTCTGACTGCTGCCAGTCCAGCGGGCTGATCTTCCAGCTGTGCAGCGGGTCGTCCTTGAGCGATTTCAGCCGCGCCTTCATCTGCTTCTTGGACAGGTGGAACCAGAACTTGATGATCAGCGCACCTTCATCGCAAAGCATCTGCTCCAGGCGTTCAGCGCCGGTGATGGCCTGGTCGAGCACGGCATCCTTGAACACCCCATGCACCCGCCCCTGCAGCATCTGGCTGTACCAGTTGCCGAAGAACACGCCCATCCGCCCCTTCGGTGGCAAGGCCCGCCAGTAGCGCCAAGCCGGTGGCCGGGCCAATTCCTCGTCGGTCTGCTGGTCGAAGGTGAGCACATCGATCATGCGCGGGTCCATCCACTCGTTGAGCAGTTTTACCGTCTCACCCTTGCCAGCGCCTTCAATGCCGTTGATCAGCACGATCACCGGGAAGCGCGCTTGCTGTTTGAGTTCGTACTGGGCTTCGAGCAGGGCCTCGCGCAAAGCGGGTACCTCGGCGTCGTAAGCCTCCTTGTCGATGCTGTGGCCGATTTCGGCGGATTCGAACATGCACTGGCTCCTTCAATGGATAAGCAAGACTAGCGGATTTCATTTCTGCCTGTACGGGCCTCTTCGCGGGTGAACCCGCTCCCACAGGTTCTGCGGATGGCATAAAATCCGCCCATCTGCTGCAACCGAGCCAACCATGTCCACCCTCCTCCAGCACGCCCAGATCGACTGGGACGACCAGGGCCGCCCCCATTCGCGGCAGTACGACGACGTCTACTTCGCGGTCAACGAAGGCATCGAAGAAACCAAGCACGTGTTCCTCGGCCAGACCCGCCTGGCCGAGCGTTTTGCCAACCTTGAGCCGCACGCCTGCATGGTGATCGGCGAAACCGGCTTTGGCACCGGCATGAACTTTTTCTGCGCCTGGCAGTTATTTGCCGAGCACGCGCACAGCGACGCGCGGCTGCACTTCGTCAGTGTCGAAAAATACCCCCTCGGCCGCGCTGACATGCTCCGTGCAGTACGCCTGTGGCCTGAACTTGCCGCCTATACCGAGCCGTTGCTGGAGCAGTACGTGGCAGTGCACCCGGGTTTTCAGCAGTTCACCTTCGACAACGGCAGGGTCACCCTCACCCTGTTGATTGGCGATGTGCTGGAACAGCTGCCGCAACTGGATGCGCAGATCGACGTGTGGTTCCTCGACGGTTTCGCCCCGGCCAAGAACCCCGACATGTGGACCCCGGAGCTGTTCGCGCAGCTGGCGCGGTTGTCGCACCCAGGCACGGTGCTGGGCACTTTCACCACCACCGGCTGGGTACGCCGCAGCCTGGTCGAAGCCGGCTTCGCCATGAAAAAGGTGCCGGGCATCGGCAAGAAGTGGGAGGTAATGAGCGGCGCCTACGTGGGCCCCCTGCCCTGTGCCAGCGCACCTTGGTACGCGCGCCCACCTGCCGTACAGGGGCCACGTGAAGCCCTGGTGATCGGTGCCGGGCTTGCCGGCAGCACCAGTGCCGCCAGCCTGGCACGGCGCGGCTGGCAGGTCACCGTGCTGGAGCGCCACGATGCCCCGGCCCGGGAAGCCTCTGGCAACCCGCAAGGGGTGCTGTACCTCAAGCTGTCTGCCTATGGTACGGCGCTGTCGCAGATGATCCTGTCCGGCTTTGGCTATACGCGGCGCCAGCTGGAGCGCCTGCAGCGTGGCCATGACTGGGATGCCTGCGGGGTGCTGCAGCTGGCCTTCGACAGCAAGGAGGCCGAGCGCCAGGGCAAGCTGGCCGCTGCTTTCGATCACAACCTGCTGCACTCGCTGGGGCGAGCAGAGGCTGAAGCCATCGCCGGGGTGGCCTTGCCGGCTGGCGGGCTGTTTTACCCCGAAGGCGGCTGGGTGCACCCGCCTGCGCTGTGCCAGCAGCAGTTGCAGCACCCGGGCATTCGCCTGGTGACCCATCAGGAAGTCATCGAGCTGCGCAAGGTCGGTGACCTGTGGCAGGCCTGGGCGGGCGAGCGCCTGCTGGCAAGCGCGCCGGTGGTGGTCCTGGCCGGCGCTGCCGAGGTGCGGCGCTTCGAAGCGTGTGCAGCATTGCCGCTCAAGCGCATCCGTGGGCAGATCACCCGCTTGCCGGCCACCGCCAGCAGCCGGGCGCTACGCACCGTGGTGTGCGCGGAGGGCTATGTGGCTCCGCCGCGCGGGGGTGAGCACACCCTGGGCGCGAGCTTTGATTTCCACAGTGAAGACCTGGCGCCGACGGTGGCCGAGCACCAGGGCAACCTGGCGTTGCTGGATGAGATCTCCACTGATTTGGCCCAGCGGCTGGGCGCGGCCGAGTTGGACGCTGAGCAGTTACAGGGGCGTGCGGCATTTCGTTGCACCAGCCCGGACTACTTGCCAATTGTCGGGCCGGTGGCCGATGGGCAGGCGTTTGCCGAGGCCTATGCGGTGCTGGGCCGGGATGCGCGACAGGTGCCAGATGTGACCTGCCCGTGGCTGGGCGGGCTGTATGTGAACAGCGGGCACGGCTCGCGCGGGTTGATCACGGCGCCGTTGAGCGGTGAACTGGTGGCGGCCTGGGTGTGCCGGGAACCGCTGCCGTTGCCGCGGGCGGTGGCTGAGGCTTGTCATCCGAACCGGTTTGCCTTGCGCAAGCTTATCCGAGGTAAGTGACAAGGCCGAGGGCTGCTGCGCAGCCCATTCGCGACACAAGGCCGCTCCCACAGGAGCCGCGCAAGCCTCAGGCCTGTGGTGATCCTGTGGGAGCGGCCTTGTGTCGCGATTGGGGCGCAAAGCGCCCCCAAGCCCTCATGCCTTATAACAGATTGTTCTAAAACTCTCACAAACCACATAGGTCAGTTCCTTAAGGTGCCCAAATCCAGGGCGCCCCCTCCCCAACGGAAAAACCGGTAAGGACCTATGTGCGGATTAGCAGGAGAGTTGCGTTTCACCCCCATCGACCAAGCCCCTCGCCCAGCCGACCTGGCTGCGGTAGAGCGCATCACCCACCACCTGGCGCCTCGCGGCCCGGATGCCTGGGGCTTCCATAGCCAGGGGCCGATTGCCCTCGGCCATCGGCGCCTGAAAATCATGGACCTGTCCGACGGCTCGGCGCAGCCGATGGTCGACAACACCCTGGGCCTGTCGCTGGCCTTCAATGGCGCCATCTACAACTTCCCCGAACTGCGCCAGGAACTGCAGGCCCTGGGCTACAACTTCTGGTCCGACGGCGACACCGAGGTGCTGCTCAAGGGCTACCACGCCTGGGGCGCGGCGCTGCTGCCCAAGCTCAACGGCATGTTCGCCCTGGCCATCTGGGAGCGCGACAACCAGCGCCTGTTTCTCGCCCGCGACCGCTTGGGCGTCAAACCCCTGTACCTGTCGCGCAACGGCGAGCGCCTGCGCTTTGCCTCGACCTTGCCAGCGCTGCTCAAGGGCGGCGACATCGACCCGATGCTCGACCCGGTGGCGCTCAACCACTACCTGAACTTCCACGCCGTGGTGCCGGCCCCGCGCACCCTGCTGGCCAATGTGCAAAAGCTTGAGCCCGGCACCTGGATGCGCATCGACCGCCATGGCGAAGTAGAACGCCAGACCTGGTGGCAGCTGAAATACGGCGCCAACCCTGATGAGCGTGAGCTGGACCTGGAAGGCTGGACCACCCGTGTGCTCGACGCCACCCGCGACGCCGTGGCCATCCGCCAGCGGGCTGCCGTGGATGTTGGTGTGCTGCTGTCTGGCGGGGTCGACTCCAGCCTGCTGGTCGGCCTGCTGCGCGAAGTGGGTGTGGATGACCTGTCGACCTTCTCCATCGGCTTTGAGGATGCCGGCGGCGAGCGCGGCGACGAGTTCCAGTATTCCGACCTGATCGCCAGGCACTACGGCACCCGCCACCACCAGCTGCGCATTGCCGAGCACGAAATCATCGACCAGCTGCCAGCGGCGTTCCGCGCCATGAGCGAGCCGATGGTCAGCCACGACTGCATCGCCTTCTACCTGCTGTCGCGGGAAGTGGCCAGGCACTGCAAGGGCGTGCAAAGCGGCCAGGGCGCGGATGAGCTGTTCGCCGGCTACCACTGGTACCCGCAAGTAGACGGCGCCGAGGATGCCTATGCCGCCTACCGCGAGGCCTTCTTCGACCGCAGCCACGCCGAGTACCGCGACACCGTACAGGCACCCTGGCTGCTGGAAACCGACGCCGCCGGTGACTTCGTGCGCGAGCACTTCGCCCGCCCCGGCGCACCGCATGCGGTGGACAAGGCCCTGCGCCTGGACAGCACGGTGATGCTGGTCGACGACCCGGTCAAGCGGGTGGACAACATGACCATGGCCTGGGGCCTGGAGGCGCGCACGCCGTTCCTCGACTACCGCCTGGTGGAGCTGTCGGCGCGCATCCCGGCGCGCTTCAAGCTGCCCGACGGCGGCAAGCAGGTGCTCAAGCAGGCGGCGCGGCGGGTGATCCCGCACGAGGTGATCGACCGCAAGAAGGGCTACTTCCCGGTACCGGGCCTGAAGCACCTGGAAGGCGCCACCCTGGGCTGGGTACGTGAGCTGCTGACCGACCCCAGCCAGGACCGTGGGCTGTTCAACCCGGCCATGCTCGACCGCCTGCTGAGCAACCCGCACGGCCAACTGACGCCGCTGCGCGGGTCCAAACTGTGGCAGCTGGCGGCGCTGAACCTGTGGTTGAGCGAACAAGGAATCTGACTGATGAAAGCCCACGAAATCGCTTACGGTCAGCGCCTGCTACGCGGCCAGGCGCCGTCCTACGAGCGCCTGCAGGCGCGCCTGGCCGGCGACGGCAGCCAGCCCCACGACCAGCCGCGCGCGGTGCATTGCGGCTGGGGTCGGCTGCTGATCGGCCACACTTACCCCGACCCGGCCAGCCTGGCCACCGACCTGCTCGACGAACGCCCCGGCGAGCGCGATATCGCCTTGTACGTGGCGGCGCCACAGCAGTTGCTGGCACAGGCCCCGCAGCAATTGTTCCTCGACCCGTCCGACACCCTGCGCCTGTGGTTTACCGACTACCGCCCGGCGCAGCGGGTGTTCCGTGGTTTCCGCGTACGCCGGGCACAGAACCCGGCCGACTGGCAGGCGATCAATACCCTGTACCAGGCACGTGGCATGCTGCCGGTCGATGCCGAACTGCTCACCCCCCGGCACCTTGGCGGCCCGGTGTACTGGCTGGCCGAGGACGAAGACAGCGGCGCGGTGATCGGTAGCGTCATGGGCCTGAACCACTCCAAGGCATTCGACGACCCGGAGCACGGCAGCAGCCTGTGGTGCCTGGCAGTAGACCCGCACTGTACGCGCCCCGGCGTGGGTGAAGTGCTGGTGCGCCACCTGATCGAGCACTTCATGAGCCGCGGCCTGGCCTACCTGGACCTGTCGGTGCTGCACGACAACCGCCAGGCCAAGCGCCTGTACCAGAAGCTCGGCTTTCGCAACCTGCCGACCTTTGCGGTCAAGCGCAAGAACGGCATCAACCAGCAGCTGTTCCTCGGCCCAGGCCCCGAGGCCGGGCTTAACCCGTACGCGCGTATCATCGTCGACGAGGCGCTGCGCCGGGGTATCGAGGTGCAGGTGGACGATGCCGCTGGCGGGCTGTTCACCCTCAGCCTGGGCGGGCGGCGCATTCGCTGCCGTGAGTCGCTCAGCGACCTGACCAGCGCCGTGACCATGACCCTGTGCCAGGACAAGCGCCTGACCCAGCATGCCCTGCATAACGCCGGGCTGCAGGTACCGGCCCAGCAACTGGCCGGCAATGCCGACGACAACCTGGCGTTTCTCGACGAGCATGGCGCGGTGGTGGTCAAGCCGGTGGATGGCGAGCAAGGCCAGGGCGTGGCGGTGAACCTGACCTGCATCGACGACATCACCCATGCCGTGGCGCACGCCCGCCAGTTCGACAACCGCGTGCTGCTGGAAAGCTTCCATGCCGGGTTCGACCTGCGCATCGTGGTGATCGGCTACGAAGTGGTGGCGGCGGCCATTCGCCACCCGGCGCAGGTGCTGGGCGATGGCAAGCACAACGTACGCCAGCTGATCGACGCCCAGAGCCGCCGGCGCCAGGCCGCTACCGGTGGTGAAAGCCGTATTCCGCTGGACGAAGAAACCGAGCGCACCCTGCGTGCAGCAGGTGTTGGCTATGACCACGTATTGCCCGCAGGCCAGCACCTGGCCGTGCGGCGCACCGCCAACCTGCACACTGGCGGCACCCTGGAAGACGTCACCGAACGCCTGCACCCTGTGCTGGCCGATGCGGCCGTGCGCGCTGCCCGGGCACTGGAGATACCGGTGGTGGGGTTGGACTTCATGGTGCGCGATGCCGGGCAACCGGAGTACGTGATCATCGAGGCCAACGAACGTGCCGGGTTGGCCAACCATGAACCACAGCCCACGGCCGAGCGGTTTATCGACCTGCTGTTTCCGCATAGCCGGCCTTTGGCGTAAACCCGTGCCGGCCTCTTCGCGGGTAAACCCGCTCCCACAAGGGTCGGTGATATCCCTGTGGGAGCGGGTTCACCCGCGAAAAGGCCGGGGCAGGAGTAAAGGAGTCCCCAACCATGTCCGACCGACACCCCGAACCCGATCTCGACTACCTCAAACGCGTGCTGCTGGAGATGCTCGCCATCCCCAGCCCCACCGGCTTCACCGACACCATCGTGCGTTACGTGGCCGAACGCCTGGACGAGCTGGGCATCCCTTTCGAGCTGACCCGCCGCGGCACCATCCGCGCCACCCTCAAGGGCCGGCAAACCTCGCCCGACCGCGCCGTGTCGGCCCACCTCGACACCATCGGCGCCAGCGTGCGCCAGTTGCAGGACAACGGCCGCCTGGCCCTGTCGCCGGTGGGCTGCTGGTCCAGCCGCTTTGCCGAAGGCAGCCGGGTCAGTGTATTCACCGACACCGGTGTGTTCCGTGGCAGCGTGCTGCCGCTGATGGCCAGCGGGCATGCCTTCAATACCGCCATCGACCAGATGCCGATCAGCTGGGAACACGTGGAAGTGCGCCTGGACGCCTACTGCGCCACCCGCGCCGACTGTGAGGCGCTGGGCGTGAGCATTGGTGACTTCGTTGCCTTCGACCCGTTGCCCGAGTTCACCGAAAGCGGCCATATCAGCGCCCGTCACCTTGACGACAAGGCCGGCGTGGCGGCGCTGCTGGCGGCGCTGAAGGCCGTGGTGGAAAGCGGCCGCCAGCCGCTGATCGACTGCCACCCGCTGTTCACCATCACCGAAGAGACCGGCTCGGGTGCTGCTGGCGCCCTGCCCTGGGACGTCAGCGAGTTCGTCGGCATCGACATTGCCCCGGTGGCACCAGGGCAGGCCTCCAGCGAACACGCGGTGAGCGTGGCCATGCAGGACTCATCAGGGCCTTACGACTACCACCTGTCCCGGCACCTGCTGAAGCTGGCCGGCGACCACGACTTGCCGGTGCGGCGCGATGTGTTCCGCTATTACTTCAGCGATGCCCATTCGGCAGTAACGGCGGGGCACGATATCCGCACGGCGCTGGTGGCGTTTGGTTGCGATGCCACCCACGGTTACGAGCGCACGCATATCGACAGCCTGGCGGCGCTGAGCCGCTTGTTGTCGGCGTACCTGCTGAGCCCACCAGTGTTCGCCAGCGACTCGCAGCCGGCCAATGCGTCGCTGGAGCGCTTTAGCCATCAACTTGAACATGATGCGCAGATGGAGAGCGACACGCGGGTGCCGGCGGTGGATAGCCTGGTCGGTAACAAGGGCTGAGGGCCCTGGGGGCTGCTTTGCA
Organism: Pseudomonas sp. TWI929; assembly: GCF_039673335.1. NCBI lineage: Bacteria > Pseudomonadati > Pseudomonadota > Gammaproteobacteria > Pseudomonadales > Pseudomonadaceae > Pseudomonas > Pseudomonas sp. TWI929. The sequence continues at coordinate 10,961 of NZ_JBDJLK010000020.1, read as the reverse complement.
GCCCCAAAATCTCGAATGTTTCGCGTAGCATGCCCACATCTACTACGAAGACACCGCCCACCATGCTGATCCCCTACGACCAACTGCAAGCCGAAACCCTGACCCGCCTGATCGAGGACTTCGTCACCCGCGACGGCACCGACAACGGCGACGACACCCCGCTGGAAACCCGCGTGCTGCGGGTGCGCCAGGCATTGGCCAAAGGCCAGGCGTTCATCCTGTTCGACCCGGAAAGCCAGCAGTGCCAGTTGCTGGCCAAGCATGATGTGCCCCGCGAGTTGCTCGATTGACAGTTCCGGCCTCTTCGCGGGCATGCCCGCTCCCACAGCTTAATCACAGTTCTTGAGGCCTGTGGGGTACCTGTGGGAGCGGGCGTGCCCGCGAAGAGGCCGGCACAGGATGAATCAAGCTTTGCTTTGCTTGGCCTCCTTGATGCGCTTGTACACCTCAGCCCGATGTACCGGCACCTTGCGCGGGGCATCCACCCCAAAGCGCACCACCCCGTCTCGCGTTTCCACCACCATGATCCGGATGTCATCACGAATCACGATGACCTCCCCCACTTCGCGCCCTATTACCAACATGTTCCGATCCTCCTGCGAAAGGGAAAACCGGAGCCTGCCTCGCAGGCATTGGGCTACTCAATAGTTCCGCCACGATTCAGAAGCGCCCTACATTTTTGGGTAATTTCCCCTACAGACCTTTCATCGAGAATGAGCCTTTGCCCGCATTTTCACCGCCATTTCGGCCATCTCGTCATACAGCCGCTCAGGGGCCTGGCGTTTCAGTTGCCAGGCCTGGCGCCCAGCCTCATGGGGCAGGATGAGGAACTCGCCAGCGGCGACCTGCTGGTGAATGTACTCGGCAATTTCCGCCGCACTGATCGGCGACCCTTCCAGTAGCTTGCCAACCTGCGCCTTCATCGCCGGGTTCGGCCCGCGGAACGAGTCCAGCAGGTTGGTCTGGAAGAACGACGGGCACACCACGTGCACCGCCACCTCCAGCTGGCGCAGCTCCACCAGCAGGCTTTCCGACAGCGCCAGCACACCGGCCTTGGCCACGTTGTAATTGCTCATGCCTGGGCCCTGCATCAGCGCGGCCATCGAGGCGATGTTGATGATGCGCCCCTTGCTGCGTTCCAGCAGCGGCAAGAAGGCCTTGCAGCCCTTGACCACGCCCATCAGGTTGACCGCGATCTGCCAGTCCCAGTCCTCCAGCGACAGCTCGGCGAAGAACCCACCCGAGGCGACGCCTGCGTTGTTGACGATTACGTCGATGCCGCCGAACTGCTCGGTGCAGGCCTGGGCCAGCGCGGTGAGCTGGCTGTAGTCGCGCACGTCGCAGCGCTGGACGAACCCTTCGCCACCGGCCACGCGGACCAGCTCCAGGGTTTCGCGCAGGCCGCTTTCATTGACATCGGCCAGCGCCAGGCGCCAGCCCTCACGCGCCCAGCGCAGGGCGATTTCGCGACCGAGGCCGGACCCGGCGCCGGTGATCATGATGCGGTTTTGCATGGTGGCTGGCCTTGTTCTGATGACTGGTGAACGCAGTCTAAACAAGGGCCTGGGTAACGGCAGGGTTCATCAGGGTAGTGAATGGAGGGGCATGAATATGTGTGCCTGTACCGGCCCTATCGCCGGCAAGCCAGCGCCCACAGGTACACCACACGACTCCGAGGCTGTGGGGTACCTGTGGGCGCTGGCTTGCCGGCGATAGGGCCGCTGCAGGCAACACACAAATGGAATTTTTCACAACCCCCAAGAGTCCGAAAATACAAGAGGCCAGCAGTCCGAGGCCCTTGACCCTCAACTACGCAAGGACTCCGTCATGACCACGATCCTCATCATCATCCTGATCCTTCTGCTGATTGGTGGCTTACCGGTCTTCCCGCACTCGCGCAGCTGGGGCTACGGCCCATCCGGCATCATCGGCGTGGTGCTGGTGATCCTGCTGGTGCTATTGCTGCTAGGCATGATCTAGCTGCAGGGCATAAAAAAACCGCGCCAATTGGGCGCGGTTTTTAATTACCAGATGGATCAGTGCGAAACAGCGCCCGAAGCCCCCAGGCCAGTTTGCGAACGCACGAACTGCGGGTAGAACAGCGCACGCTCGTCGTCAGCAGCCTTGGACTTGTCGGTGACCGAGAAGAACCAGATGCTGACGAAGGCAATGGCCATCGAGAACAGCGCTGGGTACTCGTACGGGTAGATCGGTTTCTCGTGGCCGAGGATCTGCACCCAGATGGTCGGGCCAAGGATCATCAGCGTCACCGCACTCACCAGGCCCAGCCAGCCGCCGATCATGGCGCCGCGGGTGGTCAGCTTTTTCCAGTACATCGAAAGCAGCAGTACCGGGAAGTTGCAGCTGGCGGCGATGGAGAACGCCAGGCCGACCATGAAGGCGATGTTCTGCTTCTCGAACAGGATGCCCAAGCCGATCGCCAGTACACCCAGGGCGACGGTGGTGATCTTCGATACGCGGATCTCGTCCTTGTCGTTGGCCTTGCCCTTGCGCCATACGCTGGCGTACAGGTCGTGGGACACCGCCGAGGCGCCAGCCAGGGTCAGGCCGGCAACCACTGCCAGGATGGTGGCGAAGGCCACGGCTGAGATAAAGCCGAGGAACACGCTGCCACCCACGGCATTGGCCAGGTGCACCGCTGCCATGTTGTTGCCACCCAGCAGGGCGCCGGCGGCGTCCTTGAAGTCCGGGTTGGTGCTGACCAGCAGGATGGCGCCAAAGCCGATGATGAAGGTGAGGATGTAGAAGTAGCCGATGAAGCCGGTGGCGTACAGCACGCTCTTGCGCGCTTCCTTGGCGTCACTGACGGTGAAGAAGCGCATCAGGATGTGCGGCAGGCCAGCGGTACCGAACATCAGCGCCAGGCCCAGCGAGAACGCCGAGATCGGGTCCTTGACCAGGCCGCCCGGGCTCATGATCGCTTCGCCCTTGGCATGCACCTTGATCGCTTCGGAGAACAGGGTGTTGAAGTCAAAGCCCACGTGCTTCATCACCATCAGCGCCATGAAACTGGCACCGGACAGCAGCAGCACGGCCTTGATGATCTGTACCCAGGTGGTGGCCAGCATGCCGCCGAACAGCACATACAGGCACATCAGGATACCCACCAGGATCACCGCCACGTGGTAGTCCAGGCCGAACAGCAGCTCGATCAGCTTGCCGGCACCGACCATTTGCGCGATCAGGTAGAACGCCACCACCACCAGCGAACCGGAAGCCGACAGGGTGCGGATTTCCTTCTGCCCGAGGCGGTAGGAGGCCACGTCGGCGAAGGTGTACTTGCCCAGGTTGCGCAGGCGTTCGGCAATCAGGAAGAGGATGATCGGCCAGCCGACCAGGAAGCCGATCGAGTAGATCAGGCCATCGTAGCCAGAGGTGAACACCAGTGCGGAAATACCCAGGAACGAGGCGGCCGACATGTAGTCGCCGGCAATCGCCAGGCCGTTCTGGAAGCCGGTGATCTTGCCACCGGCGGCGTAGTAGTCCGACGCCGACTTGTTGCGCTTGGAAGCCCAGTAGGTGATACCCAGGGTGAAGGCGACGAAGGCCACGAACATGGCGATCGCGGAAACGTTCAGCGGTTGTTTCTGCACCTCGCCGGTCAGGGCATCGGCGGCCCACACGGCGGGTGCAAAGGCTCCGCAGGCCAGTACGGCCAGGGTTTTGGCGTGGCGAATCATTGTTGCGCCTCCTTCAGGATGGCCTTGTTCAGCTCATCGAATTCGCCGTTGGCGCGGCGCACGTAGATGGCGGTCAGGACGAATGCCGAGACGATCAGGCCGACGCCCAGGGGAATGCCCCAGGTAATCGATGACTCAGGGCTGAGCTTGGTGCCCAGAACATGAGGACCATAGGCGATCAGGAGGATGAAGGCGCAGTATAGGCCGAGCATGATCGCCGAGAGAATCCAGGCGAACCGTTCGCGTTTGGTGACCAGCTCCTTGAAGCGGGGGCTGTTTTGTATCGAGAGGTAAATGCTGTCGTTCATTGTTTTTGTCCTAGCAGCACAGGTAGGGGATGGTACCCACGCCCTTACTTTATGCTGCCGATGGACGCCAACCAGACGACCTTAGTCTTAGATGCAACGGTGTTTTACCGATTGCGTAACAAAGCTTAGGGCCCATTCGCGGGCTTGCCCGCTCCCACAGGGACATCACAGGGCCTGAGGGCAGTGATATACCTGTGGGAGCGGGCAAGCCCGCGAAGCAGCAAAACTGGCCCTAAAGGGTTGTTACTTGCCAGTCCACTCCTTCACACGGTCCGGGTGCTTGGCCACCCAGTCCTTGGCCGCCGCTTCAGGCTTGGCGCCTTCCTGGATCGCCAGCATCACTTCGCCAATCTCGTCTTTGGACTGCCAGTTGAACTTCTTCAGGAACTCCGCCACTTCCGGCGCCTTGGTCGCCAATTCCTTGCTGCCGATGCTGTTCACGGTTTCCGCCGCGCCATACACGCCTTTCGGGTCTTCGAGGAACTTAAGCTTCCACTTGGCGAACATCCAGTGCGGTACCCAGCCGGTCACCGCAATCGACTGCTGCTTGGCATACGCACGGCCCAGCTCGGCGGTCATCGCCGCACCAGAACTGGCCTGCAGCTTGTAGCCGGTCAGGTCGTAGTCCTTGATGGCCTGGTCGGTCTTCAGCATCACGCCGGAGCCGGCGTCGATGCCGACAATCTTCTGCTTGAAGCTGCTATCGGTCTTGAGGTCGGCGATGCTCACCGCCTTGACGTACTCGGGGACGATCAGGCCGATCTTGGCGTCCTTGAAGTTGGGGCCGTAGTCGACCACGTTGTCCTTGTTCTTGGCCCAGTACTCGCCATGAGTCACCGGCAACCAGGCCGACAACATGGCATCGAGTTTGCCGGTTGCCACGCCCTGCCACATGATGCCTGTGGCCACGGCCTGCAACTTCACGTCGTAGCCGAGTTTCTGCTTGATCACTTCGGCGGCCACGTTGGTGGTCGCCACGCTGTCGGCCCAACCATCCACGTAACCAATGCTTACTTCTTTGGCCATTGCCTGTGCAGCGCTCATGGCCATTACCAGGGCAGTGCCCACACCCAGGAAACGTCGCATTTTTTTCAAAGTTGCCATCAAAGCATCCCCTCGTCAGGTCTCGGAGTTTGCATCATCGTCCTGCAACAATAGTCGACCTGCTCCAGCTGCGACCTTTATCTGCCTCATATGCGACAGCACTATGCCATTAGCGCCAACGGCCTAAGCCGGCCTGCGCGATCCTTGCATGCCAAAGCTTTGGCGCCGGGCTACTATCTACCCTTTTGCGCCTGACGATGGACCGCCCGATGCCCAGTTCTGCCCGCTTGCTGCTGCCGTTGTACCTGCTTGCCTGCCTGTTGGCCCTGCTCGGGCTCGGGGGGCTCTGGTACGGGCTTGGCAAGCCGGTGCACCTGCCCGATGCGGCCAGCCCGACGCACAAGTTGCAATGCGCCTCGTACACCCCGTTCGACAAGGACCAGTCGCCTTACGACCAGCCGTTTCGCCTGCGCCCGGCGCGCATGGACGCCGACCTGGCCCTGCTGGCTGAGCGATTCCAGTGCATCCGTACTTATTCGCAGACAGGTCTTGAGGCAATCCCGGCGCTGGCGCGCAAACATGGCCTGAAGGTAATGCTAGGCGCCTGGGTCAACGCCCACCCGGCCGACACCGAGAAGGAAATCAACCTGCTGATTGCCGCTGCCAACGCCAACTCCGACGTGGTCAGCGCGGTGATCGTCGGCAACGAGACGCTGCTGCGCAAGGAAGTTACCGGCACGCACCTGGCCAAGCTGATCGCCCGGGTTAAAAGCCAGGTCAAGGTGCCGGTGACTTACGCGGATGTGTGGGAGTTCTGGCTACAGCACCCGCAGGTGGCGCCGGAAGTGGACTTCCTTACCATCCACTTGCTGCCTTACTGGGAGGACGACCCGCGCGGCATCGACGAGGCCCTGGCCCACGTCGCCGATGTGCGCCGGGTATTCGGCACACGCTTCGCCCCCAAGGACATCCTGATTGGCGAAACCGGCTGGCCCAGCGAAGGCCGCCAGCGCGAGACTGCGCTACCCAGCCGGGTCAACGAGGCGCGCTTCATTCGTGGCTTCGTGGCCATGGCCGAAAGCAACGGCTGGCACTACAACCTGATCGAAGCGTTCGACCAGCCGTGGAAACGCGCCAATGAAGGGGCAGTTGGCGGTTACTGGGGGCTGTACGACGCCGACCGGCAGGACAAGGGCGTGCTCGAAGGGCCAGTGAGCAACCTGCATTACTGGCCGCAGTGGTTGCTGGCCAGTGCTGTGCTGATGCTGACCATGCTGATGCTTGCCGGGCGCCCGGCTACCACGCAGGCGGCCTTGCTGCTGCCGTTGCTGGCGGCGTTTGGCGCAGGCTGCCTGGGCTTGTGGGGCGAGGTGATGCGCACCCATGCGCGCTTTGCCGGGGAATGGCTGTGGGCAGTGCTGTTGGCCGGGCTGAACCTGCTGGTGCTGGCCCATGCCGTGTTGGCGCTGGCGCGACGGGGGGATTGGCGCGAGCGTTTGTTTGCCTGGCTGCAGGCGCGGGCCGGCTGGCTGTTGCTGGCAGCGGGCTTTGCTGCGGCGGTGAGCATGCTGGCGATGGTGTTCGACCCGCGCTACCGCAGCTTCCCCAGCGCGGCGCTGGCGTTGCCGGCGCTGGTGTATGTGCTGTGGCCGGTGCGGGCACGGCGGGCAGAGGTGGCGCTGCTGGCATTCATCGTCGGTGCCGGGGTGGCGCCGCAGTTGTTTATCGAAGGGCTGGAGAACCAGCAGGCCTGGGGCTGGGCGGTGGTGAGTGTGCTGATGACGGCGGCGTTGTGGCGGAGTTTGCGGGTGCGATCGGCTTGATTGTAGCGGTGGCGCTCGATTTCCGTCCAAACCCAAAACCCACGCCAAGCCCCTACCAGCCCAACCCCAATTACCTGACCAACCGCAACCCCGCCAGCACCAGCGCAAACACGGCAATGCTGGCGGTATACAGCACCAGCGCCGGCACCGCGAACACCAGCGCCAGCACCGCCAGCCACCAGCCAGCGCGGCCGGCAACCACCTGCGCCAGCAGCGCCAAGCCCAACCCGCCCCAGGCCATCACCTGGTGGTGAATGCCCAACCCCAGCAACGCGCGCAACTCGCACTGCCAGAACGCTGTAGGCACCGTGCACAACCCAACCCACTGGCCATCCTCCATCAGCCCATAGCGCACGCCATAACTGGCCGCGAGCCACAACCCGAGGAACAGCACCAGCAGCGCAGCCGGCAGCGAACGAGACATCCAGTTCTCCAATAGCAGTAATCGAAAGTGTCCATGATCGCTTATGCCTTGTAGTAAGGCAAAATCGCACTCCTGCAGCTATGTTGCAGATAACAAGCACACCAAAGGCCACCGCACCCGGCAACTTTGCCCGGTTTGGTGTGGTCCTAGCCTGCACACCGCTCGACCTTGCGTACTTTTGGGGGATTACATGCTTCGATCTTTGCGCCTCGCTGCCTTGCTTGGCAGCCTGCTCATGGCTGCGGCCGCTTCGGCGCGAGATATCGACGCCGCAAGCTACGGCTTCCCCTTGACCAACCCGTTCGAGGCGACCATCGCCACCACACCGCCAGAGCAGCGCCCTACCCTGCCCAGCGACGACGATATCACCCAGTCCGACTACAGCCTCAACCTGCGCCCGGAGCGCGAGTTCACCCTGCCCGACAATTTCTGGGCAGTGAAAAAGCTCAAGTACCGCCTGGCCCGCCAGGACCGCGAGGCGCCGCTGATCTTCATCATCGCCGGCACCGGTGCGCCCTACACCAGCAGCATCAACGAGTACCTGAAAAAACTGTTCTACCAGGCTGGCTTCCACGTGGTGCAACTGTCGTCACCTACCAGCTACGACTTCATGAGCGCCGCCTCGCGCTTCGCTACCCCAGGAGTAAGCCAGGAAGACGCCGAAGACATGTACCGGGTGATGCAGGCCGTGCGCGCCCAGCACCCACGCCTGCCAGTAAGTGACTTCTACCTCACCGGCTACAGCCTGGGCGCCCTCGACGCGGCCTTTGTCAGCCACCTGGACGAAACCCGCCGCAGCTTCAATTTCAAGCGTGTGCTGCTGCTGAACCCGCCGGTCAACCTGTACACCTCGATCAACAACCTCGACAAGCTGGTGCAAACCCAGGTCAAGGGTATCGACCGCAGCACCACCTTCTATGAGCTGATGCTGGAAAAACTCACCCGCTACTTCCAGGACAAGGGCTACATCGACCTCAACGACGCCTTGCTGTACGACTTCCAGCAGTCGAAACAGCACCTGTCCAACGAACAGATGGCCATGCTCATCGGCACTTCGTTCCGCTTCTCGGCAGCCGACATTGCCTTCACTTCCGACCTGATCAACCGCCGCGGCCTGATCATTCCGCCGAAGTTCCCGATCACCGAGGGCAGCAGCCTCACGCCGTTCTTCAAACGCGCCCTGCAGTGTGACTTCGACTGCTACATGACCGAGCAGGTCATCCCCATGTGGCGCGCCCGCACCGACGGCAACAGCATCCTGCAACTGGTCAACCAGGTCAGCCTGTATGCCCTGGAAGACTACCTGCGCAGCAGCGACAAGATCGCCGTGATGCACAACGCCGACGACGTCATCCTCGGCCCAGGCGACATCGGCTTCCTGCGCAAGGTGTTCGGTGACCGCTTGACCCTTTACCCTCATGGCGGCCATTGCGGCAACCTCAATTACCGCGTCAACAGTGACGCCATGCTGGAGTTCTTCCGTGGTTAACAAACTCCTCTTCGCCACTGCCCTGTTCGCTGCCGGCCACACCCTGGCCGCTGAAACCGCACCCCGGGCCAGCGTGGTCGAGGCCGACCCGCAAGTGACTGCCGCGCCACTGGCGCCCGAGGCCGATGGCTTCATCGACCCGTTGCGCGAGCTGAAATTCAACCCGGGGCTGGACCAGCGCGAATTCGAGCGTTCCACCCTGGAGGCGCTGAACGTGTACGACCCGCTGGAGTCGATCAACCGGCGCATCTACCACTTCAACTACCGCCTCGACCAGTGGGTGCTGCTGCCGCTGGTAAGTGGCTACCAGTACGTCACCCCGCGCTTCGTGCGCACCGGGGTGAGCAACTTCTTCAACAACCTGGGCGATGTGCCGAACCTGTTCAACAGCGTGTTGCAGCTGAAGGCCAAGCGCTCGGCCGAGATCACCGCACGGCTGATGTTCAACACCATCATCGGCGTGGGCGGGCTATGGGACCCAGCGACCAGCATGGGCCTGCCGCGGCAGAATGAAGACTTCGGCCAGACCCTGGGCTTCTATGGCGTACCGGATGGCCCGTACCTGATGTTGCCGGTGCTGGGGCCCTCGAACCTGCGCGATACCACTGGGCTGGTGGTGGACTATGCCGGTGAGCAGGCGATCAACTACATGAATGTGGCCGAAGCCAGCGAGGAGCACCCGGAAATCTTTGCCCTGCGTGTGGTGGACAAGCGCTACACCACCCACTTCCGCTATGGCCAGCTCAACTCGCCGTTCGAGTATGAGAAGGTGCGCTATGTGTATACCCAGGCGCGCAAGTTGCAGATAGCTGAGTAAGCCTGCTCCGGCCCTTTCGCGGGTGAACCCGCTCCCACAGGGCCTGCACCCACCTCAGGTGCTGTGCAAAATCTGTGGGAGCGGGTTCACCCGCGAAAGGGCCAGTACAGCCAACATCAAATCCCCAGGAACTGGCACAGCTCACGCTTCTTGGCCAAGGCATCCCGCCGCCCCAGCTCGATCAGCTCACTGCAATAGCTGGCCTCGAACAGCAAATAGCTCAGTACCCCCGCGCCACTGGTGCGCGTCGCCCCCGGCCCGCGCAGGAACAGCCGCAACGCCGCCGGCAATTCGCGCCGGTGCCGTGCGGCAATTTCGTCCAGCGGCTGGCTGGGCGCCACCACCAGTACCTCGATCGGCGCCAGCCCCAGGCGCCGCGCGTCCAGGTGCGCCGGAAGCAGCCGGCTCAGGTGGTTGAGGCGCTGTAACAGTTCGATGTCGTCTTCCAGGCTGTCAATGAAGGTGCTGTTGAGCATGTGCCCACCAATCTGCGCCAGGCTCGGCTGCTGCCCGCTGAACACCCGCTGGGTGGGCAACGGCGGGGCTGGCCGCTGTGGGTTGCCACTGACCCCTACCACCAGCACCCGGCTGGCGCCCAGGTGCAAGGCCGGGCTGATCGGCGCCGACTGGCGTACCGCGCCGTCGCCGTAGAACTCGTCACCCAGCTGCACCGGGGCGAACAGCAGCGGGATGGCCGCGCTGGCCAGCAAGTGGTCGATGGTCAACGGCGTAGGTACGCCGATGCGGCGGTGGCGCAACCAGGCTTCGATGGTCCCGCGGCCCTGGTAGAACGTTACCGCCTGGCCGGACTCATAGCCGAAAGCGGTCACCGCCACGGCGCGCAACTGTTCGGCAGCCAGGGAATGGCCGATGCCACCCAGGTTCAGGTGCGCCTCCAGCAAGCCGCGCAATGGGCTGCTGTCGAGCAACGCCACCGGTGCCTGGCCGCCCAGGCCGAGCAGGCTGTGGCCAACGAAGCGGCTGGCCTGGCGGACTACGCCGGGCCAGTCGCTGCGGATGACCAGGTGGCTGCGAAAGTTCTGCCAGAAGGCGGTCAGCCGTTGCACGGCGTCATGGAACTGGGTGGCGCCGCTGGCCAGGGTGACGGCATTGATGGCCCCGGCGGAGGTGCCGACGATGACCGGGAACGGGTTGTGCGCGCCGGCGGGCAACAATTCGGCGATGCCGGCCAACACGCCGACCTGGTAGGCAGCCCGGGCGCCGCCGCCAGAAAGGATAAGACCGGTTACCGGGGATGGGGCCATGGAGTCCTTCCTGGAGGGTGATGTGTTTTCAGGCCTGGCCTCTTCGCGGGGAAACCCGCAACCACCGGGCTGGCGCCGAGGGCGTATAAA